>CAXACF010000010.1:0-13401 GCA_963967125.1 uncultured Rhodobacterales bacterium
TACAGTAGAGGAAGGTATGGAGTTTGGAAACTTTGTTAGAAACAAGAACACAAGTGCAAAACCCGATACAGTTGGTCAGTAGTGGAAAAGAAAAAACTGTACCCTCATCCGTTGCTCGGGCGGACGCAAAACGGATGGCATCTGCGGAATTTATTGAGTTTAGGGGGTATGGGCACCTAAATCAGGAAGAAACCCCCGAGATCATAGCGCCATTGATCACTCGGGGGCTCTGAAAATTTTAGAAACTAACTTAGTTGCCCAGCGTTGCTAGGTACGCAATCACATTCGCACGATCTTTTTCTTTCTTAAGACCAGCGAAAGACATTTTTGTACCCTTCAGGTATTTCTTTGGCTTGGTCAGGAAACCGTCCAATGTCTCGGCATCCCATACCAAACCTGATCCGGCCATCGCCTTGGAATATTTGTAACCTTCTACGCTTCCAGCTGCACGACCGACAACACCGTACATGCTTGGGCCAGTTTTATTCTTGCCCTCTTCAACAGCATGACATGCTTTGCATTTTCTAAACACTTTTTCACCCTTGGCGGCGTCGCCAGCAGAGTGACTTCCACTAAGAGCGCTGCTTGCAACAATGCATAGCGCTGCAGTGATCTTTGCAGTTTTCAACATGGTATTCTCCTTATTCGATGCAATAGAGCTAGTTCATGCACACCAAAGTCAAGAGAACACGATTACGCAACCGCATGCGATATCGCGCATTGTTTCCAAAGAACAGTAAGCGCATGAATTAGATGATCAATATCCGCGTCGGTGTGTAACGGAGATGGGGTAAAACGCAAGCGTTCAGTCCCCTTTGGAACCGTTGGATAATTGATTGGTTGAACATAAATCCCATAGTCTTGCATTAAGATGTCTGCCAATTGACGACACTTAACAGGATCTTTGATCATCACGGGAATAATATGTGAGGGATTTTCCAGGTGTGGAATGCCCGCTTTGTCCAAACCGTCGCGCAATTTTGCAACCTGCCGGCGCTGTTTTGCACGTTCCATTTCCGATACTTTCAAATGCGCGATCGATGCACAAGCACCAGCCGCAACCGCAGGTGGAAGGGCCGTTGTAAAGATAAAGCCGCTGGCGAAAGAACGTATGAAATCACAAAGCTCATTTGAACCCGTGATATATCCCCCCATAACACCATAGGCCTTGCCAAGTGTGCCCTCGATTAGGGTGATACGATCGGACAACCCGCGCTCTTCAGAAACACCGCCGCCGCGTGGTCCGTATAATCCAACCGCATGTACTTCATCCAAATATGTCATGGCGCCGTGTTTCTCAGCGACTTCAACAATTTCTTCCATTGGACAAATGTCACCGTCCATAGAATAGACAGATTCAAACGCCACAATCTTGGGGCGCGATGGATCAATAGAAGCGAGCTTTCTATCCAAATCCTCTGGATCGTTGTGCTTCCAGATCATCTTTTCGGCGCGAGAATGGCGGACACCTTCGATCATGCTGGCGTGGTTCAATGCATCCGACAAAATTACCGCGTTCGGCAATTTGGATCCCAGCGTGCTAAGTGCAGCCCAATTCGACACATATCCCGATGTGAACAATAGAGCATTTTCTTTACCATGCAGATCTGCAAGTTCGCGTTCCAACAATAAGTGATGATGATTTGTGCCCGATATATTGCGCGTCCCGCCCGCCCCACAGCCACAGCTATCAATCACATCTTTCATGGCGTTGCGTACCACAGGGTGCTGTCCCATGCCCAAATAATCGTTCGAACACCATACCGTCACCTCATCTGGGGCATCAGGATCATGGCTTTTCGCTCTGGGAAAGGATCCACATTGACGTTCTAATTCGGCAAAAATCCGATAGTTTCCATCGCTTTTCAAACGATCTAACTGTTCGGTGAATAATGCATCATAGTCCATGGTAGTCCTTTCGACAGATGTCTTGTCTGTTCTTGTTATCGGGAAGCATCCAACGCCATAGGCGGGCGTCGGGAACGGGTAAAACCATCACCCAATGCTCGACTAATGCCATTGCGGTCATCGTCGCAAGCAACGTGAAACCAACGATATCAGGAGCATCGGAAAGCGCATAAATTCGTTCGACCCAGCAAGCCAAAGCGAAAGTTAAAAGTGTGACAGAGATTGGAAAAAACCAATTTAGCGCCGCGATCTTAAAATGACTTTTCAGGTGATCAAGCGCCTGTGGAACGAATTCCAAATTTATCCGCGGGACGCCGAAAAATAAATTCAATTTTGCAAACACACGCGCAGCATACAGAACGATAAACGTCCACATGCCAAATGTGTTTTCAGCACCCCAACACAGTTTCAAAATCACCAGAAGCGAGATTACAAGCAAAATTTCATGATACGCAAGCGTACCCCAGGCACGAATAAACCGTTCGAATGGCATCAACACCCGCGGACAATCTGTGGTATTTGGTCCAGTGATGATGCCCGTCAAAAACGCAAATTCAATCCACCCCCAAATCGCCAGTGCAGAGAAGAAAGCAAGGTAAACGGACTGCAAATCGCTCGTAAACGACGTGTACCACAATCCAACAAACCCAAACACATAGAATGGCGAAACGGCCGCTGTTACTTTGGCCCTATAACCAATGTTATTGCGATCACATAGGCGCACAGCCAACAGTATTGCACCAGTGAAAAACCACCAGCTAAATACCGCAACAAGGCACGCTATGATGATCGGGTTGGACATTAGTACGCGGGTTCCAATCGTGTCTTGGCCGGAACTGCATGTTTTTTGGATGGAATCGTGAACAGTCCCACGAATGCCAAACCTGCGCGGATACTGGCACCCAATTGAGCCACCTTGCGTCCTTGCTTTTTGGCATTTGCCAAATCGACGTTGGCTTTTTGCAAACGCTTAAGGCCCGCTTCCCAACGTGGGTTATCAATATCCAACGTGATTGGGAAAATTTGTTCGCTAAGCTTGGACGTTTTGGTGAATACCTCATGTGCATACCAATCCGTGTCCACACCCAACGCTTCATGAAACGCGGGTCGCTGATGATCACGGACATACATGGTTGCATAGACAGCCGTTAAAAAGAACTTGATCCACCAAACATTCACGCCGCGCGTCAGTTTTGGATCACTTTTCATCAACAGCGCAAAGGCCTCGCCATGTGCGAATTCGTCATTGCACCACTCCTCGAACCATTTAAAAATTGGATGGAAACGGTATTCTGGGTTTTGTTCTAGATGGCGGAAAATTGTGATGTAACGAGCATAGCCGATTTTTTCCGACAGATAAGTTGCATAGTAGATGAACTTTGGGCGGAAGTAGGTGTACTTCTTTTTTTGCGTCAAAAACCCAAGGTTCACTGCAACCCCAGCCTCACGCAAAGCGTCATTGATAAAGCCCGCATGACGTGCTTCATCACGCGCCATAAGTTGGAATAAATGCGTGATTTCCTCGTTGGATCCGCGGCGCTTCATTTCTTTGTACAAAACGCATCCAGAAAATTCAGCGGTACAAGAACTGATCAAAAAATCGATAAACTCTTTCTTTAACTGAGGGTCCATCCCGTCCCAGTCAACTTCATCCCAGTCTGCGTTTTTCTTAAAATGTCCTTTGTTTGGATCACTGACCATGCGGTCAATTAATGGATCCCATTCGTCACGAATGTGCGACACATCAATTGCGTCCAATTCGTCAAAATCAGTAGTGTAAAAGCGCGGAGTAAGCAGCGTGTCTTGCATCGCGATTTCTGTCGCCATATCACTGTCGATCGTTTCTTGGATCGCCAGTGCTTCTTCTGCGGTTGTTGCGTCTGCTGAATGCATATTCATAACGTCACCTCCTCTGAGAACGAGAATTCGCAAAGCTCCATTACTTCCAGATCACCGGTTGCTTTGGTCCAGAGGCGTTCAATTGTACTGGCGCGAAGAATGATTGCGTCACGTTCCTCTGTTACAATTTCACCAAACGGGGCCATGATCTCTGGACCCTGAACTTGGACCTCATCACCAGGATGGATCACTGCACCGTTGTTAAATCGTACATGCGCGTGCAGGCTTTCAAACTTGTGACTGATCTCTACCGTGCATGGTGCATGTTCTTTGGTTCGCGTGAAAAATCCCATCTCAGTTTCCTTTCGTTGCTTTGGCTAGAAGCGTGGCAAAGGCGCGCGCGTTGTCCGCGCCAAATCCCATCAAATCCGCTTGCCATTCGGTTTGAGGGTCAAAAACAGACAGGCGATTATTTTCGCGCCATCTGATAATCACGGGTGCATCAATCGGTGCACCGATTTTCATGCGTTCACGTTCAATGACACGTGCAACGCCAGACACAAATCCACCTTTATCGCCGTCCCAATCTGCAAGTATTTCTCCCTGCGCATTGAAGACTTGAACAGCACCCGTTTGATCAGTCGCAATGGAAATTTGCGCTTCGGCTATAATTTCTGCGTTAGGCGGGATTGCAGACTTTTGCATGCCAGAAAATTGGAACGCGGTTACTGCGATCAACACAAGGATGACCATCGCAAACATCGCCCGTAGGGCGTTGGTTAATACTGGATCTTCCTCTTTTTTATGTGGGATATGAATGTCACTCATCGTTCAACCCCTCACACCACTGCGCCCAATTCAGGCGCATTGGATTGTTCTTTGTTTTCCACCTCAACAATGCGGGCCTTGGCCGCTTTTGCCAAAATTTGCGCGACTGATTGAACGTCTGGAATGGCCCTTAGGGTTGGCTCAGGTTTGCTGATTTTCCATGACCGAATATGTGGCCACAGCACCAAATACGAAAATTTTGAGGCCCCTTTTGTTTCCAACGCAATATTCCCGCAACCCACTTTACCAACGGAAACGGCGGCATTTTCAATCTGGGTGTAGGGAATGTTCAACGTCACTGTTAATGCCGCGCCAATACGCATCGCGACGCGACGGTTTGTGATTGTGTAAACCGTCGCGCGCGCTTGGATGAAACCAACGAGCATTAATAGTAAAACAACGATCAGAGTCATTATCACGAATGGCAGGGTCATAATGATCGCGCGTTCAAACGAAAGCACATCGATCACAGTGATAAACCGCCACGCGGTTAAGACCGCGAAATAGGCAACAACCCACCAAAGGTTAAGTGACTCGACCGTTAATCGAAACCAATTTGGACGCCCTTGCCACAAGATGACTTCGCCCCGTGGTGGTAACTCGGGCAAACCATTGATTGGTTCAGCTGCAAAATCATCGTGTGACATAAACGTATCCTCCTTGGTTTACAGTTGCGGCTCTAGTCGCGCCGCTGAGGCATAAAGCGTCCCGCCTGCGTAGTAGGCAGAGATCTTTTCCTCTTCGAGCATGGTGATTTGGTTTTCAGAGCGATGAGCAGGGACATCATTAAAATGCTCTGCAAAAATCGACTTAATAACCACGCGGTTGGAATGGATGCGGGCCATTGTCATGGGCACCAAACGTGTCCCATTGCCCAGTGCGGGATCCAAATCCAGTTCAAGATAACGGACCAACTGTTCTGGTTCGTCCACCCACATATCGTTGATCATACCGACAATTTTTCCGTCACCCGCAACTACCGGCAATCCACGTGGATCACGGCCAGCCGCAACAAAGAATTTTTCGCTGCGTGACATTGGAATGATTTTCGGATGTCCATGGGCATCAAGTTCTGCAACATCGCGACGTGCCGCCCAAGATGCAGGACCAACACCGTCTTTCATTGGATCACCGGTGGGTTCGAATGGATACCCATTCGCCTGATTGGTTTGACGCAGTGCGACATCACGGCGTTCACCATCATTGTTCGGGAATGTTACTTCGCCGCGACCGTGGGATAATTTGAATGTTTTGGGATCAGGTAATGGAAAGGGACCTTGGTTCGCGGCCTGCGTTCCATCGTCGTTTTCCATTGGATAACCTTCGCGCATATTTTCGCGTTGGATGTAAAAGATTAGCAAAGCAAAGAAGATCCAGAAGAGCCACAGCGCAGCGCTTGCTAAATCAAAGTTTCCAATTAATGCCGTCGTCATTTTTTTTCCTTTCTCAGGTGTTCCAATCACATTGGAAAATCAGCGAGCTTGATGCCCGAGTTTCCGTGATCAGATTTTGATTGAGTGCGCTGCGCCATTCGCACCAGTGGGACAAGTATCGCGAGCGTGACGATCAACACTGCGATCTCGAGGTGATAAACAAATGAATACCCTGTGGCCGGGGTGGCCAAGGTTTCTCCTAGATCGCCACGCATTGCGAGCGTGTTGATCCAATCTCTTAAGGTTCCGCCAAGGGCAATTGCCAGCCCTGCTGAGGTCGCCTGCGATGCCCCCCATGCTCCCAACGCCAGCCCATGCGAAGTATTTTCGTTTTCGCCAAGCAGCATGGCAGCGATCAACGTAGAAACGGCAAATAGTCCCGAGCCCAACCCGATCAAAAACGCACCCGCGAAAAAGAGAATGGTTGATCCAATGGGCACTGAAACAATGATGGCAGGAAATGCAAGTAGACCTACAAAGATGCTATTTGACATCAACCGATAGGCGCTTAGGCCCGCCTTTAGGCGACGGGCGGCATATGCCAACCCCACCAATGCGCCAAATGCCCAAGCCGCTGTAAGCCAGGTGGTTTGACCAACCGCCAACCCCAAGATTTCCCCGCCATAAGGCTCTAACAAAACATCCTGCATATTGAATGCGAGAGTTCCTAGGAAAACAACCAAGATCAGTCGCGCACTTGCGCCCTCGGCCATGAATGCAGACCAAGTTTTTGCGAAACTAGGACGTGGCGCTGAACGCTGTTCCTTCGTCATTGGGCTCACATGCTCTTGCTTCCAAAGAGCGACCAAATTCAACAGAAGGCCAGCTAAAGCGGCGCCTTGGACCACCCTGATCAAGGTTAGGTTGGTGAAATCTCTTAGCAGCCATCCAATCAATAGCGCAGATAGACCCATGCCCAATAGATACATCACGTAAAGCAGTGCAACGACACGTGGTCTTGTCTCTTCTGTCGCACGATCACTTGCCAAGGCAAGGCCAGCGGTTTGAGTCATGTGCAAACCAAGGCCCGTCATCAAAAACGCCAAGGCCGCCAACACTTCACCAGCCCACGAGGGTCCAACCGTTTGATCACCCGATAAAACGAGCAAGGCAAATGGCATGACGGCAAGCCCACCCATCTGCCAAAGCGAACCAAACCAAATAAATGGAACGCGTTTCCAACCAATCGCAGAACGATATGTGTCGGATCGAAAACCGATCAGGGCGCGAAATGGTGCGATTAACACAGGCAATGCAATCATAACCGCAACGATCATCGCAGGCACGCTAAGTTCAACAATCATGACGCGGTTGAGCGTGCCCAATAACATAACGCTCGCCAGACCCACAGACACCTGAAACAAGGACAAACGCAACAACTGCCCAATCGGTAAATCCCGACTGGCCGCATCGGCGAACGGCAACATTCGACGCGTAAGCTTTGTTAAAGGATGGGGCGTGCGTTGTGTCATTTATGCACCCTCAACGCATGTGAAATATAAAAACCCGAAGTAATCCGACCCAAATCCGTTAGTGCAATCCCTGCACTCAACGCACGCGAAAGCGAGCGTGGGGAATGTGGAACCATGGTTGGCGATTTATCACCGCGCGGCGCAAGTTTACCTGCATACCACATCATCATCAAAAGAGGTGTTTTGGGCGCAACCGTAAACACAATATGTTCAGACGTACGGCATGCAAGGTTATCTAGCACATTTGCCAGGTCACGCTGTGAATAATAAATCAAACTATCCATCGCCAGCACATAGTCAAAGCTACCCAGCGCTGTGTTGTTCATATCGCCTGCCACAAATTCAATTTGATTATGTAGTGACGCGGGAATCCGCCGCTGCGCAATTTCGATCAACGACGGACTGATGTCGATTGCGGTGACTTGTGCACCCCGTTCTGCGAGCACTTGAGTGACTTGACCAACGCCGCATCCTGCATCCAGAACCCGCGCACCGTTCAAGTCATTTGGAAGCTGTGACAACAATTTCGCGCGCATCTGGTCACGACCAGCACGAACCGTTTGACGAATACGCGAAACAGGAGCGTCAGAGGTTAGTCGCTCCCATGTTTTTGTCGCGGTTTTGTCAAAATACGTCTCTACGCGTGAAAGTGTTTGATTATAGCTCATCAATCAAACCCCAATAATTCAAAGATATCACGGTCCTCTAGCGGGGCCGGCGCCAAAGGCTCGGTTCCATTCCAAAGGGTTTCCGCCAGCTTGATGTATTCGGCCTGAACAATGGCGACATCTTCGTCCATGTCCATTTCGAACAGTGTTTTCTTTTTCAAACGCGAACGGCGTATGACATCCACATCTGGCATGTGGGCGATACGGTTAAACCCAACCGTGTCACAGTAACGGTCAACTTCATTCGTTTCTTTTGATCTGTTGGCGACACACCCAGCAAGGCGCACCTTGTAATTGTTTGATTTCGCCTGAACCGCGGCAATAATGCGGTTCATTGCATAGATGCTATCAAAATCATTCGCCGTTACGATCAACGCACGATCCGCGTGCTGTAGCGGCGCCGCAAAGCCACCACAAACCACATCGCCAAGCACATCGAAGATAACAACGTCAGTATCATCTAGTAGGTGGTGCTGTTTCAACAGTTTAACTGTTTGCCCAACGACGTACCCACCACATCCTGTACCCGCAGGTGGTCCACCTGCTTCGACACATTTGACACCATTGAAACCTTCAAAAACGAAATCTTCTGGGCGTAATTCTTCTGCGTGGAAATCGACCTCTTTCAGGATATCTATCACCGTTGGTACCAATGACCCGGTCAAGGTAAACGTGCTGTCGTGTTTAGGATCGCACCCAATTTGCAGCACGCGCTTACCCAGTTTGGAAAAGGCAGCCGACAAATTGGAACTTGTCGTTGATTTGCCAATGCCACCTTTTCCGTAAACGGAAAAGACCTTGGCCCCTTCGATTTTCATATCAGGATCTTGGTGAACTTGGACTGACCCCTCACCATCCAAACCGCTTAGTTGCGGGATTGTTTTATCTAGTGGTGCCATGGCGTAAGCCCCTTTTTGTATGGGTTCTGTGTAATCATTGTGCGGCAATCCCTTCCATACGATCTTCAAGCGCATCTGCAGCATTCTGAAGCGCTGCAATTGTTTCAGGATCAGGTGTCCAATACTGACGATCAGTCGCCTCAAGCAGGCGATTTGCCATCCGCGAACTTGCGGTTGGGTTCAGCGCTGCAAGACGTTCGCGCATTTCATCATCCAGAACGAATGTTTCACTGATGCGTTGATAAACCCATGGATCGACTTGCCCGGTCGTTGCGGACCACCCCAAGGTATTTGTGACCTGCGCCTCTAGTTGGCGCACGCCCTCTGCACCGTGTTCCAACAATGCTTCATAAAATTTTGGGTTCAGTGAACGAGAACGTGTTTCAAGCGCGACTTGATCAGCCAAGGTGCGGACTTTGCCCGTCCCTTTGGTATGATCCGAGATATAAACGGCAACTTCACCTTCATCGCGTGCGCGGTTGACGGCTCGCGTGATTCCACCAAGCGTATCGAAATAGTGGTCAACTGTGGTGATCCCAAGTTCAACACTTTCCAAATTTTGATAGGCCAATTCAACTTTGGACAACATGTCCTTTAACAGTTCCTGGTTCTGAACTGGTTTTCCATTACGGCCATAGGCAAAGCTTTTGCGGGCCTCGTATGCATCCGCTAACTCGTCCTCTGATTCAAAGACAGAGCTATCAACCAATTGATTCACATTGGAACCATAGGCACCTTCCGCATTTGAGAATATCCGCAGTGCTGCGGTTTCAATATCCTCGCCCGTTTTTTCCATATGCGCCAAAACATTGGCGCGCACGAAATTCTGCGCGGGGTCTTCCTCGGCCGTTGCAGCCTTGAAGGCAGCTTCTGCCAACATACGCGTTTGTAGGGGGAGTAAGTCCCTAAAAATACCAGACAGTGTCATTATGACATCGATACGTGGGCGCCCCAATTCAGCGATTGGAATTAGATCCGCACCCGACAAACGTCCAAAACTGTCAAAACGGGGCTTTGCACCCATCAAAGCAAGTGCCTGTGCAATCTGGGCACCATCAGATTTGATATTGTCAGACCCCCACAAAACGAGGGCGACAGTCTTAGGCAAACAGGTGTGCTTGTCCAATAACATCTGCGCCTGATCCGCACCTTGACGACACGCAAATGCGGTTGGCATGCGGAATGGGTCAAACGCATGGATATTGCGGCCCGTTGGCAGAATATCTGTGGAACGCACAATATCTCCACCTGCGACAGGAGGTGTAAATCGACCGTCTAATGCATTCAAAATTGCATCGATTTCCTGATTTTGACCTAATTTTTCAAAAAGCTCTTCCTTGGCTTCAGTCGCAAGATGTTCAACCGCTTCAACATACGATTGCCGCTGCTCGCTTGATAGGGATCGACCAACGACGTGCAATCCCTCCGGGACCAAGGCATCTTCTGTTTCCAGAAGTTTCATCCACAGGTCATCTAAATCTGTTTCTGCAAAATCAACAGCGTCAGCTTGCTCTGTGACCAACGCTTCCAACTCCTCGCGAAGCGGATCGTCGAACGCCATTTCGCGCCATCTGATTAAACTGTCCTTAAGATCCAACAGGCCTTTATAGAGCCCTGCAGCCGCAACGGGTGGCGTAAGGTGTGTAATCGTAATCGCATTGCTGCGCCGTTTCGCCAGACTGGCCTCGGACGGATTGTTGCAAGCGTATAGATATACATTTGGTAAATCGCCAATCAGGCGATCAGGCCAATCAGCACCATTCACCCCAACCTGTTTCCCAGGCATAAATTCAAGCGCGCCGTGCATTCCAAAATGCAGGATGACATCTGCATCAAAGCCACGTTTCAGCCATTGATAGAAGGTTGAAAATGCATGTGTTGGTGCGAAGCCACCTTCGAACAACAAACGCATCGGATCACCTTCGTACCCAAAAGTAGGTTGCACGCCCACGAACACATTTCCAAACTGTTTGCCAAGAACCAGAACCGAACTTCCGTCAGATTGCACCTTACCAGGTGCGGATCCCCACTGATCCTCAATATCTGAAAGCCAAGGTGTATTTTTGACAATCCAATCCGCACTGACACGGGCGTGAACGTTGGCATCTTGACCAAACGAGGTTGAATTTCCGTCCAGCACCATTTGACGCAAATCTTCTACGGTGTCGGGCATCTCAAGATCATAACCCGCCAAAGCCATTGCATTCATCGTATTATAGAGCGATTGGAACACATCCAAATACGCTGCGGTTCCTGCGGCACCTGCATTTGGTGGAAACCCGAACAACACAATCGCAACTTTGCGCGAAGCCCGCTCTGACTTTTTTAACAGGACGAGTTTGCGCGTGCGATCAACAAGCGCCTCAATCCTTTCGTAGCAGGGTGCCATCGCGCGCTTTTCCTGCGCGACACACTTAAAGTGACAACCGTTACATCCGCCATCGTCGCCATGCCGCCCCGCAAAAACTGTCGGATTGGTTGCACCATCCAATTCGGGCAGCGCGATCAGCATCGTTGTTTCAATAGGGCCCAATCCGCCCCGCGAATTTGACCACTGCGAAAGCGTTTGGAATTCCAATGGATGCGCCGCGACATAGGGAATATCCAAATTTTTTAGCGTTTCAACCGCAGCATCCGTGTTGTTATAGGCTGGTCCACCAACCAACGAAAACCCAGACAGCGAAACCATTGCATCAATATTCGAAATCCCGTTTTCGACGAAAAATCCGTCAATCGCAGGTCGGCCATCCAATCCACCAGCAAACGCAGGAACAACCTGAATATTCTTTTTCTCAAACTCTCGGATGACAGCGTCGTAATGTGCAGTATCGCCGCTTAAGACATATGACCGCATCAGCAATAAACCAACGCGCCCAATCGGATTTTCGACGGCTGGCAATTCGCCCGTATCGACAGTGATACGTTCCGCAAGATCGGGATGATATAAACCAACGTCTGGGTATTCGATGGGAGAGGCAACAGTTCCACCACGCCATTCAGAAACGCCTGCATAGCGCGAGATGAGAAAACGAAGCATAGCTTCTATGTTTTCATCTGTGCCGCCCAACCAATATTGCATACACAAGAACCATGCGCGCAAATCCTGTGCTTTGCCTGGGATGTATTTGAGGATCTTTGGCAGACGACGAAGCATCCTCATTTTTTTCTCGCCAGTCTCGGTCGAGGGTTTGGATGATCCCCGCAGGCGTTTCAGCAACGCCATGGTCCCACTTTCAGGGGCATGCATATCCAATGACCCCATCCGCGTTTGTTTGACCAAAGCAGCATCGCAAATAATACCGACGACAGCGTCGCAGTGATCACGACGCGCTTCGATCACTGGCAACAAGGGCTTTACATGCTCTTCCAAGAACAACAGATTTGCGACGATCAAATCGGCCTGCTCTATCGCCTGTTTTGCTTTGGCAAACTCACTTGGATTGTCTGACCACGTCGCAGCCGCAAAAATATCTACTTCTAAACCCGGATAATCCACGCACATATTTTCAAGTGCGCGCTCGCAAGGCCGCGCGTTATGCGAATCCAATGTGACGATCGCAATCCGATATGGCGTGATATGAACGGGGTTATCGCGCATAATGGGCCTTTGCCTCATACAGCGTTTCAATAGAAATCTGTGCGACACCACGATCCGTTGCGTATTTTTCGGTATTCCGACGCGCCTTACCACGTACAAAGAACGGTATTTTGCGCAGCTCCTTTTCAGCCTCACTGAGCCATATAATATTGGCTCCCTGATCCGATGTCGTCACAGCCGTAGGCTGATCCACAATTTCTTGGTTCGGAGAATGTGCTGCGTGATGACTGGGGCCAGCGGTGTCAGAAAATTCAAAGTCTTCGCGGAACATGGTCAATAGGTGCTCTTCTAACCCCATAACAAGTGGGTGGACCCATGTGTCGAAGATGACATTGGCGCCTTCTGCGCCCATTTGTGGAGAATAACGCGCTGGAAAATCCTGAACATGGACTGGGGCAGATATAACCGCACACGGAATGCCCAAACGCTTACCAATATGGCGCTCCATCTGGGAGCCCAGTATCAATTCGGGTGAAAGATCAGCAATCGCAGCTTCGACCTCAAGGTAATCTTCAGTGATCAATGCATCAAGACCAAGCTCTTTGGCCATGGCGCGAACGGGACGCGCCATTTCTCGATTGTAGCACCCAAGACCAACGACATCGAAGCCTATTTCTTCTTTTGCGATACGTGCAGCCGTCATCACATGGGAACCATCACCAAAGATGAAAACACGTTTTCCAGTTAAATACGTGCTGTCTACCGAAGCAGAGTACCAAGGCAATCGAGAGTCTATGCCGCTATCGCCCGCCGAGC
>CAXACF010000011.1:0-12806 GCA_963967125.1 uncultured Rhodobacterales bacterium
GCGACCTCTTGTGCATAAAACGCATTAATCAATCGCGGATCTTCGGGTGTCACCGAGGGGCTATTCAACAGTTCTTTGGCAAATTCGGCCAATGTCGCTTGGGGTAAATGACCCGTTGTAAGCAGGCGGAAGGTTGGCATGAAGCCCGCAGTCTGAAGCGTGTGTTGCAACATATCTCGCGGTTCAGTGTCGAGATTGAGTTGGAGTAAGTAACCCGCCAACACATCGGGGGTGTCATAATCCTCAACCAAGGTGTGACTAACCACAATGACGTTCCCAGGCAGGGCACGAACGCTTTCGACACCTTCGCGCAGGATTGCGATGGAAACGGGCCTGTCAAACAGACGATCTGAAAGTTGATCCAGCGCACGTGTGGAAAGGGAGGAGGTACAGGCACGACCGGTAAAGCGTTCTAATTCCTGCAATAACCCATTTCCAATGTCCCGCTCTGTCACATCGGGAAGGACGCGCAGGGTGTAATCGCGCACCGCACCCGGCATCCAAAACACCATCAACGCGGCAAAGACTGTTAGGATCGTTAGAAAACTGATGATCCGCAATCGACCCGGTTTTGGACGACGACGTTCGATCACCTGACGCAGCTTTTCAATGGCCTCAACCATTTCTGCTTCGTTTTCGCCCAATTCCAATGTTTCATCTGGATCACCATCTGGGTGAAACACGGCGGGCATTGCCCCGGGATTTGCACGTTGCACGGCGGCAAGCGACCAATGGGTCAGTGGGCGTTCGTTTTTGTCGGTAATGACCAAACTTGCATCCCCAAGGGATACAATCACATCACGACGCTGACCACTGATGCTGTCGCGCCACAGGGCCGATGCTTCTAATCTTTGGTATTTGCTTAGGGCGGTCATGAAAACGAAAGTGTCTGCTCAGGATTTTTGAACAATGCTACACCTTCGTTCGCATGCAAACAATCACTGTGATTATTGAAACTGCTTGCGCAGTTCAAATTTCTGAATTTTCCCCGTGGATGTCTTGGGCAGTTCACAGAAAACCACAGCCTTGGGTGTTTTAAACCCTGCAAGGCGTTCGCGGGCAAAGGCGATCATATCTGCCTCGCTTGCCTCTGCGCCCTCTTTTAGTTCGATAAAGGCGCAGGGCACTTCGCCCCATTTTTCGTCTGGCTTGGCAACCACAGCGCACAGCGATACGGCGGGATGGGCCATCAATGTGCCTTCGACCTCAACCGAGCTGATGTTTTCGCCCCCTGAAATAATGATGTCCTTGGCGCGGTCAGCGATTTGAACGTAGGTATTTGGATGGTGCACGGCGATATCGCCCGAATGGAAATATCCGCCTTCAAACGCTTCGGCAGTGGCCTGTGGGTTTTTGTAATACCCTTTCATTGTGCCATTCCCGCGCATCACGATTTCGCCCTGTGCGGTGCCGTCACGGGAAATTTGTTGGCCCGCTGAGTCCCAAACGGCCACATCCTCCATAAAGGGCATGGCAACACCCTGTCGTGCCTTGATTGCGGCGCGGTCATCCGTGTCCAGATCGTCCCATGCGCTGTCCCATGTGCATTCGGTTGCAGGGCCATAGACCTCGGTCAATCCATAAACTTGGGTTACATTGAAACCCATCGGTTCGATTTTGGCCAGCGTCGCGGGGGCAGGGGGCGCACCTGCGGTAAAGACTTCGACAATGTGATCAAAGTCGCGCTTTTGATCTGCGGGGGCGTTGACCAACATATTCAATACAATCGGGGCCCCGCCGAAATGCGTGACCTTTTCATCCGCGATTGCATCGAAAATGGCCGGTGCCGTGATATCGCGACAGCAGACAATTGCACCCCCAACGGCGGGCATCATCCATGTGTGACACCATCCGTTACAATGGAACAGGGGAACGATGGTTAGATATCTGGGGTGCAAGGTGATGCGCCAACTGATCACCTGACCCATGGCGTTCAAATAGGCCCCGCGGTGATGATAAACCACACCCTTTGGGCGGCCTGTTGTGCCCGAGGTGTAGTTTAACGCAATGCTTTCCCATTCGTCCTCTGGCATGATCCATTGAAAATCCGCATCCCCATCCGCCAACAGCGCGTCATAGGTTGTGTGGCGTCCTGTTGCGGGAAACCCTGCGGCGGCATCTGGAACCTCGATCAACGTGGGACCTGTCCCGCCATTTTGTGCAATCGCAGACTCGGCCAATTCGATAAACTGTGTATCAACCAGCGCGACCTTGGCCCCGCCATGATCAAAAATGTAGGATACGGTGTTCACGTCCAACCGTGTGTTGATCGCGTTCAGGATCGCACCGCAGGCGGGAACCCCAAAATGCGCCTCTGTATGGGCGGGGATATTTGGCAGGATCGTTGCAACAACATCCCCTGATTGCACCCCTAGTTTAACCAAGCCAGAGGCCAAGCGCGTGCAGCGCTCATGATACTGGCGATAGGTGACACGGTGATCGCCATAAACCACGGCCAGTTTGTCGGGAAAGACATCGCGCGCGCGATTTAGAAATGACAACGGGGTTAGGGCAACAAAGTTTGCCGCATTTTTTTCCAATCCTGTTTCATCCGCTAACCAGCCCATAAGTCCCCCAAAGTGCAAAATTCATAAAAAGTGTCGGTTTGGCGATAGATTTACGCTGTCTTTACCCAAAAAGAAAAGACCTATGAGCAATATAAATTCGTCACAAAACGCACGTGGGGCATGGTTGATGATTGGCGGTATGGCCATGATCGGCTTTGTTGATAATTTTATCGGTCCGATGGCCGAGGTGATCGGGCTTTGGCAATTTCAAATACAACGGTCACTTATTGCGGTTCCCACGCTGATTTTATTGTCGTTGTTCGGTGTGCTGTCTGTGCGTCCCAAATTTTGGAAACCTGTATTATTGCGCAGTACGCTGATCGCATTTGGGATGATGTGGTATTTCGGCGCACTGGGCTTCATTCCACTATCCCAGGCCTTGGCGGGATTGTTCACATCGCCCATTTGGGTGCTGTTATTCACAGCGCTTTTTCGCGGCATCCCCGTGTCGCGGGCTCAGTGGTTTGCGGTTTGCCTGTCGTTCCTTGGGGCGCTGATGGTGTTGGACATTTGGGGGGATCAGTTTTCATTGGCCTCTGCCATGCCCATTGTTGCAGGGTTATTTTGGGCAATGGGGGCGATTGTAACACGCGACTATTGCAGCCAAGAAACCCCAAGTGCGATGTTAGTCGCTCTCTTTAGCATGCAGTTTATATTGGCGGGTTTGGCCCTCGTCGCGCTCGCCTTTTTAAACCCAGTGGTTCCCGATGGTAACGCAGGATTCATCGTGCGCCCATGGACCAGCGATTGGTGGCCTGCGTGGTGGATATTGCTACTGCAGGCTTGGGGATCATTGATTGGGGTTGGATTAATGACCCGCGCCTATCAAGTGGGCGAGGCATCAATCGTTGCGATTTTCGAATACTCGGTCTTTCTCTTTGGCAGTGTGTTCGCCCTTATGCTGTTTGGACAAACGGTTGATTTCTGGCAAGGTGTGGGATTTGCGCTGATCATTCTGGGGGGCGTCATTATTGTTCTTCGCTCGGGGCACGAAATCGCCTAAGACTGTGATATGATCATATCACACGGGCGGCGCTATATTTTTGTTCATGCGCCAAAAACAGGCGGTACATCCATGACGCTCGCGCTTGAGGCGCGGGCCAAGGCGGATGACATTATTATTGGGGACACCCCCAAGGCCAAGAGGCGGCGCAAACGTTTAGCGGACCTTACGCCTGTGGGTCGATTGTGGAAACACAGCACCCTGCGTGATATTGATGGGATCGTCGATGCATCGACGATGCGGGATTATTTCGTCTTTACCATCGTGCGCAACCCGTGGGACCGTATGGTTAGTTACTATCACTGGGCGCGCGAACAAAGTTTTGATCACCCTGTTGTTCGGGCGGCGCGTGATCATGATTTTTCAGGATTTTTGCATGAACCTGATGTTTGGGGTCCCCTAAATGCCGCGCCATATCGCAGTTATGTTCAGGGTCCATCTGGCGTGGATCATTGCAATTTGTACGTGCGGTTGGAGCATTTGGAAACCGATGTTGCTCCGCTTGAGGAGCATCTGGGGTTTCGCATTGATGTGGGCCACGTCAATGCATCCGCGCGTGATCAGGATTATTGCGCATATTACACATCTGATTTACGCGATCACGTTGCGCGGATATGTGCAGATGATATCGCACGATTTGAGTATGTGTTTTAGGATACCAAAACCGACCGTATGGTCGAATATTAAAACGCCGCCCCGAAGGACGACGTTTTCTGGGAGTTTTATTTGGTTTTCTTAGGCGGCTTTTGCGTCGGCGCCGAAGCGACCATAAAAGCTTTGACCCTTGGCGGCCATGTCGCGCAGTAGGTCCGGGCATGTGAAACGATCCCCGAAGGCTTCGACCAGTTGATCACACCGTTCTGCCGCATAGGCGGATCCAAGAATGTCCAACCAGCTTAGCGGACCACCTGTTGCGGGGGCAAATCCCCAGCCAAGGATCGCGCCAACATCGCCTTCGCGGATGTCCATTAACACACCTTCCTCAAGTGCGCGCACGGCCTCAAGTGCTTGGACGAACATCAGACGGTGCTGCACGTCCACAAGTGAGGGTTGTTCTGCCGCGCGTGGGTATTGATCGGCCAATCCATCCCAGTACCCTTGACGTTTGCCCGCCTCATCATAGGCAAAGAAGCCTGCCTTGGCCTTGCGGCCCATGCGCCCTTGGCCCTCCATCCAGAAAATGACCTCATCGACAGCACCGTCGGGATAGGCATTGCCCATCGCCGCCTTGGTCGCGCGGGCGATTTTTGCGCCCAGATCAATGGATGTTTCATCAACCAACTGCAACGGACCCACGGGGAAGCCCAGCATACGCGCCGCATTGTCGATTAACGCGGGCGATACGCCCTCGGCTACCATTCGGATACCTTCGTTGATATATGGAATGATGCAGCGGTTCGCATAGAAGAAACGCGCATCATTCACGACGATGGGGGTTTTGCGAATTTGGCGCACATAATCCAACGCCTTGGCAACCGCGCGATCCCCTGTTTCCTGACCGCGAATGATTTCAACCAAGAACATTTTTTCAACAGGGCTGAAGAAGTGAATGCCAATGAATTGATCCGCGCGCGCTGAGGCCTTGGCCAAATCGGTAATCGGCAAGGTTGATGTGTTAGAGGCAAAGATGCAATCCTCTGGGATCACGGCCTCGACCGCGGCGGTGACTTCGGCTTTGATTTTGGGGTCTTCAAAAACCGCCTCAATGATCAGGTCCGCATCTGCAAGGGCCGCGTAATCGGTGGTTGCGGTGATGCGATCCAACAGGGCTTGTTTCTTTTCTTCGGTGGCTTTGCCGCGTTTGATCCCCTTGTCCATATAGCTTGCGCTATAGGCCTTGCCGCGATCCGCGTTTTCTTGGGATTGGTCAATCAGGACCACGTCGATCCCTGCTTGGGCCGAGACCAATGCGATACCTGCACCCATCATGCCTGCGCCCAGAACACCAACTTTTTTGACGCTTTGGTCTGGGATACCTGCGGGGCGCACCGCACCTTTTTCCAAGGCGCCTTTATTGATGAATAGGCTGCGGATCATCGCAGAGGAGGAAGGGTTCATCATGATATTCGTGAACCAACGCGCCTCAATCTTTAGCGCGGTGTCAAAGGGAACCAGCGCCCCTTCATATACCGCGCTTAACAGGGCCTTGGCCGCAGGAAACGCACCCTTGGTTTTCCCATTCACCATGGCAGATGCGCCCACAAATGTCATAAAGCCAGAGGGCGTATAAGGTGTGCCGCCCGGCATTTTATACCCCTTTTGATCCCAGGGTTTGACGATGTCGGCATCCTTGGCATTCAGAATGAATTCACGTGCTTCTGACATTGGATCATCGCTGACCACATCAATGATGCCCGCACCCTTGGCCTTGGCTGGTGCAAGTGTTTTCCCTTCAAGCAAATAGGGAGAGGCCGCCATGGCCCCCAATTTGCGTACCAATCGCGTTGTGCCACCCGCGCCTGGGAAAATACCAACCATGATTTCAGGAAGGCCAATTTTTGCCGTGGGGTTATTGGCCGCAAAAATGCGATGTGTCGCCAATGGAATTTCCAAGCCAATGCCTAGGGCCGTTCCCGGTAACACGGAAACGATCGGTTTGCCGCCCTTGTTGGTTTTGGCGTCCATCCCCGCACGTTCAATTTTGCGCAGGATGTGGTGCATTTGCATGACCCCATCAAACATGCCCTGCGCAGGATTATCACCTGATGCATTGCGCAGATCGGCCAATACGTTCAAATCCATGCCGGCGGCGAAATCTTTTTTGCCCGATGTGATGATGGCGCCTTTGACGGCTTCATCTGCGATGACGGTATCAATGAACCCATCCAAGGTGCGCAGCGCATCCCAGTTTAACACGTTCATAGATTTTTCCGCACAATCCCATGTAATAACCGCGATGCCATCGGCATCTGTTGTCATTGTGAAATCTGTCATAATTCTAAATCCTTACACGCGTTCAATGATTGTTGCGGCACCCATGCCCGAGCCGATGCACAATGTGGCAAGGCCCGTTTCACGATCCGAACGTTCCATTTCATCCAACAATGTCCCAAGGATCATCGCGCCCGTTGCACCCAAGGGGTGGCCCATGGCAATCGAACCGCCATTCACGTTCACGCGGTCATGATCGACGTTAAACGCCTGTTCAAAACGCATCACCACGGATGCGAAAGCCTCGTTCACTTCAAACAAATCAATGTCCGAAATTTCCATGCCTGTGTCGCGCAGAATTTTTTGCGTCACGGGTACAGGACCCGTCAGCATGATGGTTGGGTCAGTCCCGATTTTTGCCGTTGCTTTGATCCGCGCACGTGGGGTCAGGCCCCAGCGTTCGCCAAATTCCTTATCGCCCAGCAAAACGGCCGCAGCCCCATCCACGATGCCCGAGCTGTTGCCCGCATGGTGAATGTGGTTGATGCGTTCAAGGTGGGGATATTTCATCAATGCAATGGCATCAAATCCAGGCATCACCTCGCCCTGTTCTTTGAAGGACGGTTTTAGCGCGCCAAGGCTTTGCATATCCGTTGTGGGGCGCATGTATTCGTCATGGTCCAAAATGGTCAGGCCGTTTACATCGCGCACAGGTACAACGGATTTTTCAAAACGGTTGTCATCCCATGCGGCTTTGGCGCGACGCTGGCTTTCTACGGCCATTTCATCGGCCATATCGCGGGTGAACCCGTATTCCGTTGCGATGATGTCTGCACCAATCCCTTGGGGGACGAAATAATTGTCAAACGTAAAGCTGGGGTCAACGCCCACTGCGCCACCATCTGACATCATCGGGACGCGGCTCATGCTTTCGACACCGCCTGCAATGTAGCCTGATCCCGCGCCACCTGCGACTTGGTTTGAGGCAAGGTTCACCGCCTCTAGCCCGCTTGCGCAAAAACGGTTGATGGCCAAACCTGGGATTGCCTCGTCCAGATCAGAGGCCAAAACGGCCGTGCGCGCCAAACACGCCCCTTGTTCGCCGACTTGGGTTACATTGCCCAAAATCACGTCCTCAACAGCGTGGCCGTCCAGTTCATTTCTGTTTTTGATTTCGTTTAAGACTGTTGTCGCCAAGTTCAGGGCGGATACTTCATGCAGGGCACCATCCTTGCGGCCCTTGCCGCGGGGGGTACGCACAGCGTCATAAATAAATACGTCTCTCATCAATCTTCTCCAATTATGCGCGCTCAGACGGGTTGCCGGGCATCAAATCATATGGGGCCTGCCAGCCAGGTTGCTGTGACAGGCGGGTCAACCATGCATCAATATTTGGCCAATCCGCGCGATCAAATCCAAAGGGTTCTGGGTAATAGAGATATCCACAACAGGTCATATCCGCGATTGTAACATCCTCCCCTACGATCCAGTCGCGTCCGGCCAAATGCGCATCCAAAATTTGATAGGCGCTTTTTAGGCGGCCTTGATTGAACGCAATCGTTTCCGCCGGTTGTTTTTCAGGAGGCAGGAAGTTCATCAAAAACCGGGTCATACCCGCCATCGAAGAAAGTTTGTGGTTGTCCCACAAAATCCAACGCAACACTTCGCGCTCTTCCTCTTTGGTTTTGCCGCCGAATTTGCCCGTTTTTTCGGCCAAATACTGTTGGATCACACCTGATTGGGTCAATTTGACATCGCCATCCACCATAACGGGGGCTTCGCCCAATTCGTTGACTTGGCTGCGATAGGCCTCGCTTCGGGTTTCGCCAGCAAAGAAATCAACTTTGATCGCGTCCCAGTCCAAGCCCATCAAATTTAATGTAAGGGCTGCTTTGTATGAATGGCCACTTTCGCCAAAGCAATAAAGTTTAATTGTCATAGTCTTCGTCCAATCTGCGCATCCCTGAAGTGCGCGTTACTTCTTTTTCTCAACAAAACCGCGTGCGATCAGTTCTTTCATGATCTCATTCGTGCCGCCGTAGATGCGCTGCACACGTGCGTCGGTCCACATTTCGGCAACTGCATATTCCTGCATAAAGCCATATCCACCGTGCATTTGTAGGCAAATATCCAACACCTCGCCTTGTGTGTCCGATAGCCAGTATTTCGCCATCGCGGCCTTTTCGACGCTAAGTTCGCCTTTTAGGTGTTCGCGGATGCATTCATCTAGGAAGGCACGCGATACAACGGTTTTTGTTTGCGCTTCGGCCAATTGGAAACGGGTGTTTTGGAATTGCATCAGCGAATTGCCAAAGGCCTCGCGTTCATTGCAATAGGCAAGTGTGCGTTCAATCGCACCTTCCATCGCGCCAACAGCGCCACAGCCGATGATCAGCCGTTCTTGGGGCAGCTGTTGCATCATTTGGTAAAATCCGCGTCCCTCTTCGCCGCCAAGGATGTTTTCGGGTGCGACCTCGACATTGTCAAAGAACAGCTCTGACGTATCGCCTGCCTTTAGACCAATTTTGTCAAGGTTGCGACCGCGTGTGAACCCGTCTGCGCCATCGGTTTCAACAACTACTAATGAGGTGCCTTTTGCGCCCTGACTTGGATCTGTCTTGGCGGCAACAATAATCAGGTTTGCGTGCTGACCATTTGTGATAAAAGTTTTTTGACCTGATAGTCGGTAAGAGTTGCCCTCTTTCACAGCGCGGGTTTTGATGGATTGAACATCCGATCCCCCAGAGGGTTCTGTCATCGCCAAAGCCCCGACCAATTCACCGCTGACCATTTTGGGCAACCAGCGTTTTTTCTGATCCTCGGTTCCATAGGCCAACACGTAATGGGCCACGATGCCCGAATGGATGCCATGACCCCAACTGGCAAGGTTCGCACGGCTACCTTCCATCAGGATCACAGCCTCATGTCCGAAATCGCCACCTGCGCCGCCATATTCCTCGGGGACCGAAGGGCACAGCAGGCCAAGTTCGCCAGCCTGCTGCCATGTTTCAATGTCCATCTCACCTTGTTTGCGCCAGCGATCAAAATGCTGTTCCCATTCATCGGTGATGAATTTACGCGTCATGTCGGCCAGCATCACATGCTCGTCCGTCATCCAATCTGAGTGGTGCATTCCCATACTCTCTCTCCCTAAAACTGATCTTCGCTCAGTCCCATCACTGTATCTGCGCCGCTTTGGATGCGGGCCAAATGCAGGGCAGTGGCGGGCAGTTGTCTTGCCATATAGTAGCGACCAGTTTTAATCTTTGTCTCATGGAACGCGGCGTCATCTGCCCCGTTCTTTAGCGCTTCGATGGATGCTTTGCCCATGCGCGCCCACATCAACCCCAAACACACGTGTCCAAACATGTGCATAAAGTCATAAGATCCCGCCAAGGCGTTGTTGGGATTCTTCATGCCGTTTTGCATGAAATACATGCCCGCGGCCTGCAAATCCTTGGATGCGGCTTTCAAAGGACCAAGGAAGTCACGATCAAAACCTTCGTCCCATCCTTTGTTTTCAGAGGCAAAGTTTTTGACCATTTCAAAGAAGGCCATGACATGCTTGCCCCCATCTTGGGCTAGTTTGCGACCCACCAAATCCAAGGCCTGAACACCGTTGGCACCCTCATAGATCATGGTGATACGCGCATCGCGGGCGAATTGGGACATGCCCCATTCTTCGATATATCCGTGACCGCCGTAAACCTGTTGTGCGGCACTTGCGTATTCATATCCTTTATCTGTTAGGAACCCTTTGATCACAGGGGTCAACAGACTGATCAAACCGTTTGCGTCCGCGTCCCCTTCACGATGGGCCTGATCGATCAGGGATGCCCCCCAAAAGGTAAAGGCACGCGCCCCTTCGACGAAACTTTTCTGATCCATCAAATTGCGGCGAATATCGGGATGCACGATCAACGGATCAGCAGGACCATCTGGGTTTTTAACGCCTGTTACATCGCGCCCTTGCAGGCGATCTTTGGCATAGGCGACCGCGTTTTGATAGGCGACTTCAGCCTGCGAATACCCTTGCAGGCCGACACCCAGACGCGCTTCGTTCATCATGGTGAACATGGCGCGCATGCCCTTGTGTTCGTCACCCAACAAAAATCCTGTTGCGCCATCATAGTTCATCACACAGGTCGCGTTGCCATGGATGCCCATTTTTTCTTCGATCTTACCAACGGCGACCGCGTTGCGCGCCCCGAGCGATCCATCCTCATTCACCATGAACTTTGGCACAATGAATAGGGAAATGCCCTTAACCCCATCGGGGCCACCTGGAATTTTCGCAAGAACCAAGTGAATGACATTTTCAGACAGATCATGATCCCCCGCAGAGATAAAGATTTTCTGACCTGTGATTTTGAATGTCCCATCCTCTTGCGGTTCGGCTTTGGTCCGCATCAGGCCCAAATCCGTCCCACAATGGGGCTCGGTCAGGTTCATGGTGCCTGTCCAATCACAGCTGACCATATTGGGCAGATAGGTTTGTTTTTGCGCCTCTGTTCCATGGGCGTGGATCGCAGAATAGGCCCCATGCGTTAGGCCCTGATACATGCCAAAGGCCATGTTGGAACTGGCAAACATCTCGCCAACGGCCGTTCCAACCAAATAGGGCAGGCCCTGACCCCCGAATTCGGGATCACAGTCGATGCCTGTCCAGCCGCCATCTTTCACTTGTTCAAAGGCGTCTTTGAAACCTGCGGGGGTGCGGATCACGCCATTTTCGAAATGACATCCCTCTTGATCGCCCACGGCATTCAGTGGGGCCAAAACCTGTGATGTGATTTTGCCCGCTTCTTCCAAAATGGCGGACAGAAAATCGGCGTCCAAATCCGCATACCCCGGGATGGACGAATTTTTAACATCAAGGACATCATTTAAAACGTATTGCATGTCCTTGGTGGGTGCGATGTAATGTGGCATTAATAACCTCTATTCTGCTGCTTTTGCTGAGATATTCATGCCTTTGATCAAATCGGCACCCCAGCGAAGTTGCTCTTCTAATTCTTCGATTGTTTGGTCTAATTCATCGCGCTGACGTTTTAATTCCTGCAAACGGACTTGCGCCAACTCATATGTTTTTGTCATTTGTGTCTGCTGTTGGTCTTGCATGTAATACATTTCCAAAAGCTGACGGATTTCCTCGAGAGAGAAGCCGAATTTCTTACCACGCAGGATCAATTTCAACCGTGCGCGGTCCCGTTTGGTGTACAAACGTTTCTGTCCATCGCGGATTGGCGCGATCAATTCTTTGGCTTCGTAAAACCGCAAAGTACGCGGTGTGACATCAAAAAGATCGCACATTTCGCGGATCGTCATTTGGTCATTTTGCATAATAAACTCCGATTCTCCCCGTTGGGATAAACAAAATATAACGCAAAAATTCACAAAGTTAACGTTGACGTAAGTTAAACGTTGCGTTAACTTAACCCGAGACCAGCTTATCTGTCGTTTGGCGCAGCTGCTCTAATTCTTCAATGGTTTGCGACAATTGAACCTGCTGGTCCCGCAGTTCGGCAAGTTTGCGATCAGCCATGTCCAAAAACACATTCATCTGCGCTTTGGTGCCCTCTTGATCATAAATCAAAAGCCACTGGCGCAGTTCCTCAAGTTGAAAGCCAAACTTGCGCCCCCGCAGGATCAATGTCATGCGCGCCAATTCGCGTGGCCCGTAAAAACGTGAACGTCCTTCACGATCAGGGGACAAAAGTTCGATATATTCATAGTACCGCAATGTGCGCGGTGTTACGTCAAACTTGGCACACATTTCTTTGAAATTTAACCGAACTTCGCTCATCTTCGCCTCGACTTTCTTGGGGGTAAGGTAGGGGCAAGACAGGAAAAGGGCAACCATCGCCCTTGCGGTTTTTTTAAAATCCCGATCATAGTGGGGCGACTGATTTGGAAGACAAAATGACAAAAGATAATCGTGCAATTGCACAAAGCTTTATTGATGCCATCCCACATTCGCACGCGCTGGGTATGAAAATTGATTTCGTTGGCGATGGAGAGGCACATATGTCCATGGATTACGATGAACGGTTCATCGGTGATCCCGCAACGGGTGTCATTCATGGGGGTGCGGTTTTTGCATTGTTGGATACCTGTGGGGGGGCCGCGGTTATTTCGCATCCTGATCACAATGGGGCAACGGCGACGATTGATCTGCGTGTGGACTACATGCGCCCCGCATCACCGGGGCAGCGTATTCGCGCCGTTGCGACATGCTATAATCGCACCCGCTCGGTTGCCTTTGTTCGTGCCGTTGCCATGGATGATCGCGAAGATAAACCTGTGGCCACGGCCGCAGGTGCGTTTGTGACAGGGGAATAAACCATGGCTCTGCGTACTCCAGA
>CAXACF010000012.1:0-12617 GCA_963967125.1 uncultured Rhodobacterales bacterium
AGGCAGTCCTAAATAATACGATAGGAGTTGCAAGTCCTAGAGCACAAGGGCAGGCCATCAAGTCAGACTGACGTGGTGACGCGCGCGGCGCTGTCCCAAACCGTTCAAGGTCATAGCGCGCCATGGCAGAGTGCATCATTTCAACCGCGCAACAGGCCAACCCAAATGTCATCCAGTGCAGCGACCCTGTGCGCGCCCAATTGATGATATCCTCGGTTGAGGTTAGCAAGAACCCTTTGTCTTGCAATTCGCGGTTCAGCTCTTGAACAGCAACGTCGCGGTCATAACCCGCTGTATTTGCTCCGGTCATCACTCCCATTCCAAGGCTCCTTTTTTCCACTCATAGGCAAAGCCGATGGTCAAAACTCCCAAGAACACCATCATTGACCAAAATCCAACCATGCTGATGTCCTTAAACGCGACGGCCCAAGGGAACAAAAAGGCGATTTCCAAATCAAAGATGATGAACAAAATCGACACCAGATAAAAACGGACATCAAATTTCATCCGCGCATCATCAAATGCGTTAAAGCCACATTCATAGGCCGATACTTTTTCTGGATCAGGATTACGAACGGCGATCACAGCGGCGGCAAGGATCAAAACAAGTCCTAGTCCAATCGCAATGGCCAAAAATACAAGGATAGGGAGGTATTCCCGCAGCATCTCTTCCACAGATTGCTCCTTTCGCGTGCTACAATCGAAGACGATTGCAAATCATGTTGGCTTGCGCGTGGTTTACTCCTGCCGCTGCATGGGGTCAACAGATACGCAAAACATTCATTTTCGTGAATAGGTTTTTGGCTCTCACATGGAATAATAGCGGCAAAACCCCATGTTATTAAAGTCTGCAGTCATTATTTTATTCACGCCCCAATCGCGAAGCCCAGATTGCACGACATCTTGTCACAAAGAAAAATGCAAAAAATTCGATTTTTGGTTTCCGAAAGTGCCCTTATTCTGCCTCTTGCGAAGCAAATTGAATCAATAAATCGCCCGCCTGAACCTGCTGTTCGGGAATGCACAGCACCTCGTCGATGACACAATCGCGTGGCGCACGCAGGATGTGTTCCATCTTCATCGCTTCCAACATCAACAATGCATCGCCCTCCTGCACCTTATCGCCAGCGGCAACCGCAACCTGTTTAACCAATCCGGGCATCGGGGATTGAATACCAGTTTGGGATGCCCCTGCATCGCTTTTGCGATCCAGCGGATCAATCATTTGAAAATGATAGGGCGTTGAACAAAAACAACTGACCTGCCCGCCAATTTTGCGCGCCAATGGAAGCGGGACACCATCGAGTTCAAAGCCAACGCAGGTCGGGACAAGCGTATACATCTGTCCTGCGTATTCAATTTGGATCTGATCCGCACGATAGCTGATCCGTGCCTGATAGGTCTGATCCGCGCGTTTCATGGACACTGTCTGGGCAATAGGGCCCCATTGGGAAAATCCCGCAAAGGGAACATCGATAGGATCATACGTGGCCATAAAGGCCGACAACAAAACCGCGATTGGCGGTTCATCAGGTCCGATCAATGCCGCTATGTCCCGTTCAATCAATCCCGTATCAACACGACCATGTGCAAAATCATCGTGTCGACAAAGCGCGGTCAAAAACCCGATATTCGTCGTCACACCCACGATTTCAGTCTGCGCCAAGGCGTGGTGCAATTTATTCAACGCCTCATCCCGTGTTTTGCCATGTGTAATAACCTTGGCAATCATCGGATCATAAAAAGGGGAAATATCGTCCAACGGACGAACGCCCGTGTCATTTCGTGCCGCGTTGGAAAAGGCCAAGTGATCAATATGACCCGTTGCGGGTAGGAACCCCGCAGGCACATCCTCGGCATAAAGACGCGCTTCGAACGCGTGACCGTTGATGTTTAGGTCCTCTTGACGTGCGGGTAGTGAAGCACCCGCCGCCACACGCAGTTGCCATTCAACCAGATCAACGCCCGTAATCGCCTCGCTCACAGGGTGTTCAACCTGTAGACGGGTGTTCATTTCCATGAACCAAAACCCATCCGTGCGCAGGCCATTGGATCCATCCACGATGAATTCAACTGTCCCTGCCCCCTTATATCCAATCGCTTTGGCCGCCTGAACGGCCGCCTGCCCCATTGCGGCACGCACGTCGTGCGACATGCCAGGGGCTGGAGCCTCTTCGATCACTTTTTGATGGCGACGTTGCAGCGAACAATCGCGTTCAAACAGGTGGAGTGCATCGCTGCCATCGCCAAACACCTGCACTTCGATATGACGGGGGGATAGGATGTATTTTTCGATCAAAACATCTGCATTGCCAAAAGCGGATTGCGCCTCAGCCCGCGCAGAGGCGAGCGCCTGATCAAAGTCGCGAGGATCATCAACGCGGCGCATCCCCTTGCCCCCGCCCCCTGCGACAGCCTTAATCAACACGGGATAGCCGATATCAGAGGCCGCAGCACGCAGATGTTCATCCCCCTGATCCGAACCGTGATACCCGGGAACAACAGGGACACCCGCCTGTTCCATCAATGCCTTGGCCGCATCCTTCAAGCCCATTGCGCGGATCGCATCACTGGATGGTCCGATAAAGGTCAGTCCAGCCGCCTCGACCGCCTCAACAAAATCTGGATTTTCTGAAAGGAAGCCGTACCCAGGGTGGATCGCCTCGGCGCCCCGATCAAGGGCGGCCTGAATAATCACATCGCCACGCAGATAACTTTCGCTGGGTTGCGCGCCCCCAATATGCACCGCCTCATCCGCGCAGGCGACATGCAGGGCATTCGCATCCGCATCCGAATAAACAGCAACGGTCAGAACACCCATATCCTTCGCCGTGCGCGCAATCCGACAGGCGATTTCCCCACGATTGGCAATCAGAATTTTTTTAAACACGCGTGTCTCCTCCTGAATAGCACGCAACCATGCGCGTCGTTAGCCCATCTGCATTCAGCTCCATCGTATCAACAACCTGAATTCCGTTTTCACGTGCATAAACCATCGACATAGATTGCACGCCAACGTGAACGGATTTCAGTGTGAACTGTAGATCAGGATTTCCCATGCCAACGGCGAAATAATCCCGCAGCGCCGATTTTCCGTGCACCCATGCGTCTGAATTATTCAAGCGGCGTCGGACCAAAGGAGAACACACAGACACGTCATCTGCATAATGCGTCATCACGGCATCCAAATCGCAATTATTCCAAGCATCGACCCAATTTTGAGCCTTAATTTGGGCGGTGTTTTGTGTCAGTTGCATGATATCCACCTACATTCTAAAGACGCCGAATTTCGTATCCTCAATCGGTGCGTGCAGCGCGGCATGTAGAGATTGATAGAGGACTTGGCGCGATTGGCGCGGATCAATGATCCCATCATCCCATAACCGTGCCGATGCATAGAGCGGGTGGCTCTGCTGTTCGAACATGTCAATCGTGGGCTGTTTGAATGCGGCTTCTTCCTCGGCGCTCCAGGTGCCGCCCGCGCGTTCAATGCCGTCGCGTTTTACGGTGGCCAGAACGCCCGCCGCCTGCGCACCGCCCATCACAGAAATGCGACTGTTGGGCCAAGTCCATAAAAACCGTGGTTGATAGGCGCGGCCCGCCATTCCATAATTACCTGCCCCAAAACTGCCCCCCACCAACATCGTGATTTTAGGAACAGATGTCGTGGCAACCGCCGTCACCATTTTTGCCCCGTGTCGCGCGATCCCTTCGTTTTCATATTTTTGCCCAACCATAAAGCCCGTGATATTTTGCAAAAAGACCAGCGGGATTTTGCGTTGTGAACACAGTTCAACAAAATGCGCGCCTTTTTGTGCCGCCTCGGAAAACAGAACGCCGTTATTGGCAATAATCCCAACAGGACAACCCATGAGATGGGCAAACCCAGTGACCAATGTTTCACCAAAGCGCGCCTTAAATTCATCAAAGCGCGATCCATCAACCAGTCGGGCAATCACTTCACGAATATCATAGGGTTGGCGCAAATCGTTTGGCACCACACCCAACAATTCGGCGGGATCATAGGCGGGATCTTCTGGGGTGGCCCAGTTGTGTGTGTCAAGTGCGGGACGATTAAGGTTTGACACCGCCTGTCGCGCCAGTGCGATTGCATGGGCATCGTCCTCGGCCAGATAATCCGCAACGCCAGACAGACGTGTGTGCACATCCCCCCCACCCAATTCTTCGGCGCTTACAACTTCGCCTGTGGCGGCTTTGACCAAGGGGGGACCAGCCAAGAAAATTGTTCCCTGTTCTTTCACGATGATGGTGACATCTGACATCGCAGGGACATAGGCACCACCTGCGGTGCACGACCCCATTACAATGGCAACTTGCGGTATGCCCTTGGCGCTCATCCGTGCTTGATTATAAAAAATACGGCCGAAATGATCACGGTCTGGGAACACCTCATCTTGATTGGGCAGATTGGCCCCACCGCTGTCCACCATGTAGATACACGGCAGATTGCATTCCTCGGCGATTTCCTGGGCGCGAAGGTGTTTTTTGACGGACATGGGATAATAGGTGCCGCCCTTTACCGTTGCGTCATTGCACAGGATCATGCAGGTCACGCCCGAAACTGTCCCAATGCCCGCAATCATGCCCGCAGAAGGGGCCGCCCCATCGTAAAGGCCATGCGCAGCCGTGGCCCCAACCTCAAGAAATGCGGATCCGTGATCCAACAGGTTCGCCACCCGATCACGGGGCAACATTTTGCCGCGCGCCACATGGCGGTCGCGTGATTTCGCGCCACCCCCCAATTGCGCAAGCTCTGCGGCGGCACGCACCTCTTCTAGGGCCGCTAAATTGGCATCCTGATTTTGACGAAAACTTTCTGAGGCCGAAGATATATTGGATTTCAACTTCATTGTTCGGCTCCTTCATTTTCTGCACACGCACGGGCACGCAATTCTTTGCGGATAACTTTTCCTGTGACGGTCATGGGCAATTCATCCAAAAAACTAATTTCGCGGGGATAGGCGTGTTTTGCCAAACGCTCTTTCACATATATTTTTAACGCATTACGCAATTCATCCGATGCCCTGAATTCAGGCTTCAAAACCACAAAGGCTTTCACAATTTCGGTACGCATCGGATCGGGTTTACCAACAACCCCAACGGTTGCCACAGCATGATGGGTGAGCAGACAATCCTCAATCTCAGCAGGGCCGATGCGATATCCAGCCGAGGTGATCACATCATCATCCCGTCCGACAAAGCGGATATACCCCTGATCGACAATGCCACGATCACCCGTCAGCATCCAATCCCCACGGAATTTTTCCTGCGTCGCGGTGGGATTATTCCAATATTCAATCATCATGCTGACGGCCCCGCGGCGGATGGCGATATCGCCCTCTGCCTCCGTGGAGGAACCCGCATCGTCAATCACACGCACATCAAACCCAGGCACAGGTTTCCCAATTGCCCCGTTTTTAACAGGAAAGGCCGCCTGACAACTGGATACCACCATGTTGCATTCGGTTTGTCCGTAAAATTCGTTGATCGTAACACCCAGCGCATCGCGCGCCCATTCCAACATTTCTGCACCCAGCGGTTCACCCCCGCTGGCAACCGAACGCAGGCCCGCTATGTTGCAATCCGCCGCCTTAATCATGCGCAGCGCAGTTGGCGGAAAAAAGACGTTTTTTACGCCTAACGCTTCTATTATCTCTTTCGCCGCATCAGGTGTGAATTTCGCCAATCGCGCCGCCACCACTGGCACGCCCAGCGCAAGACCCGGCATCAGCACGTCAAACAACCCGCCGATCCAGGCCCAATCCGCGGGTGTCCAAATCACATCGCCATTTTGGCCCAGAAAATCATGGCTCACTTCAACCCCAGGCAGGTGTCCCATCAAAACGCGGTGCGCGTGTAGCGCACCCTTTGATTTGCCCGTGGTGCCAGAGGTGTAGATCAATACGGCGGGTGTTTCCGAGGTAGTATTGACACACTCATATGATTGATCGGTTAAAACGAGGTCCTCTGGCAGGACCTGCGTCACATTCAGTGCATTCAACCCCGAATGCCCCTCTTCATCCACGATCACGCATTTCGCCCCCGCATCTAATAGGCGCGATGACAAGGCTTCGGGGCCAAACAGTTTGAACAGCGGGATCGAAATGGCCCCCAATTTCCAAATCGCGATATGCGCGGCGGCGGTCCAAAGGTCCTGACTGCGCAGCACACCGATCCGGTCCCCTTGAGCGACCCCGATGCGTTTCAGATGATGCGCCAGCGTATTCGCAGCGCGCGACAACTCGGCATAAGAATGACGTTTGATATTTCCCAAATCGGTTGCATCAATAATGGCGATTTTATGCGGATCACATTCGCACCAAGTATCACAGACCTGCTTCGCCATGTTTAAATGCTGCGGCACATCCCAGCGAAAATCAGCGTAGGCCCGATCATAGTCCTGAAAAGGATCAATCATGTATCACCCATTCTGCGCGTCCACCAATCAACTGCCCCCAATGCCCCGCACGATAGGACACGGTTCCCCCATCAGGATGCACGCATTTCACAACGATGCGTTCCCAAAATGTTTGACCAACTTCGCCATGACAAGCACTGCTATCGGTGACGTGATTATTTGCGGCCATTTCCGATAGGAATTCCCCAACATAGTGGTCAATGATGTCTGTCTCACTCGTTGTGGTGACCTTGTACCCAAGACGCAGACCAACAAAGATAAGAAAGACCGCCAAGGCAATGACGCCAGCCCATGCGGGGGAAACAGACATCTTAGCGCTGCAATCCCATCAATTCGCGGCCAATCAACATGCGGCGAATTTCCGATGTTCCTGCACCAATTTCCATCAATTTGGCATCACGGAAAATACGGCTAACGGCACTGTCGGATAGGAACCCCGCACCGCCCATGGCCTGCACCGCCTGATGGGACACTTTCATCGCCTCTTCTGAGGCATAAAGCACGCAGGCCGCCGCGTCCTGACGGGTAACTTGCCCGCGATCACAGGCTTTGGCAACCTCATATACATAGGCGCGGGATGTGTTCATCGCCGTGTACATGTCGGCGATTTTACCCTGCATCAGTTGGAAATCCCCAATGCTTTGACCAAACTGTTTGCGCTCTACCATATAGGGCATGACCTCATCCAAGCAGGCGGCCATGATCCCTGTACCAATCCCTGACAGAACCACACGTTCGTAATCCAAACCCGACATCAATACGCGTGCGCCCTTGCCCTCTTCCCCCAATACGTTTTCAAAGGGCACTTCCACGTTTTCAAACACCAATTCAGCGGTGTTCGATCCGCGCATGCCCAGTTTGTCAAAATGGCGCGAGGTTGAAAAACCTGTCATTTCCTTTTCCACGATAAAGGCGGTGATCCCCTTGGACCCTGCATCGGGATCGGTTTTGGCATAAACCACCAATGTATCTGCATCAGGTCCATTGGTGATCCAATATTTGTTCCCGTTCAAAACATAATATCCGTTGCGTTTTTCCGCACGCAGCTTCATCGACACAACGTCTGATCCAGCAGAGGGTTCGGACATCGCCAATGCGCCAACATGTTCGCCCGAAATCAATTTGGGCAGGTAGTGTTGTTTTTGTTCTTCTGTCCCGTTCAATTTGATCTGGTTCACACATAGGTTAGAATGCGCGCCATAAGACAGGCTGACAGATGCACTGGCGCGGGCGATTTCCTCAACCACGATGGTGTGTGCCAGATAGGACATATTTGCCCCGCCATAGGCTTCGTCCACCGTCACGCCCAGCAGGCCCAAATCCCCCATTTCACGCCAAAGTTCGTTTGGAAATTCATTGGTACGATCAATCTCGGCGGCCATGGGTTTCACCCGTTCCTGTGCCCAGCGATGCACAGTTTCCTGCAAGGCATGAACATCTTCACCCAGATCGAACGTCATTGAATGTAAAAACATGTGGGACTTCCCATTTTATTGAACACTTGTTCATTATTGTTAAAGATGTGCTGAAATGGGTCAAGTCCCTTTCAAAGAACGTACCGTCATATTGGCATACACATACGGGAAAGCGGATGCTACAAAGGGGGATAGGAAGGAGCCAAGATGAACAAAACAATGAACATTGCGCTGATCAGTATCGCAATTGGCATCTTGGTTTTTGGGCTGAAATATTGGGCCTATTGGATCACGGGGTCTGTGGCCCTGTTTTCCGATGCGCTGGAAAGCACAGTGAACGTTGCAACCGCTTTGGTTGCCTTTATCGCAATTCGGGTTGCCGCAATCCCAGAGGATGAGAACCACCCATATGGCCATCACAAAGCCGAGTTGATGAGCGCGACATTAGAAGGCGCACTGATTATTATCGCGGCCTTTGTGATTTTGTGGCAGGCCTATTTGGCCCTGCTAACCCCCCGCCCCCTGACAGAGGTGCACGAGGGGTTGGCGATCAACCTAATCGCGGGCGTCATCAATGGCCTATGGTGTTATTATTTGCTGCGTGAGGGGCGCAAATTGCATTCCCCCGCGCTAGTGGCAGATGGCAAACACCTGTTGACGGATGTCTATTCATCGCTTGGGGTGATTGCCGGAATCGCGCTGGCGGCGTGGTTGGGAATTTGGTGGCTCGATGGGGTATTGGCGATATTGGTTGCGGCCAATATCCTTTGGTCAGGATATCATGTTGTTCAATCCTCGCTCAGCGGATTGATGGATGAGGCGTTAAGCGAAGCAGATCAAGCCACCATCAAATCGATCATCGCTGAACACGGTGCAGGCGCAGTTCAGGCGCATGATCTGCGCACACGGCAAGCGGGTCAGGCCAAGTTCATTGATTTTCACCTTGTCGTGCCAAGCGACATGACCGTTTTCGACGCACATGAATTATGCGACCGGATTGAAGCGGCATTGAAAATTGAATTCGCACATATGCAAATCCATATCCACCTAGAGCCCGAGCACAAAGCCCATAAAAAGGCGATTGAAATTGATGCGACCCCCGATCACTCGGGCGATTGATGCACCTGTGAGACCACGTCACGAATGATGCGTGCGATCAATTTGCAATCCTCTACAGAAAACGTCAGCGGCAAACGCATGTCCATAATCGCCCCCAAAATACGATCACTTTGTGGCAGAGATTGTGGGCTGGCATACCGCCAACTGTCATAACGGGATGTGAACCCCTGCGGCTCTGTTGCACCGAACCATTTCAATTCGACCCCGCGATCAAAACAGGCTTTCAACACGCGCTCGACCTTGGCAGCGCTCCAATCCAGTAACAGGAACTGGATTGAGGAACCGACGTAAAATTCGTCCTCTGGACGTTCGACCATTGTCAATCCGGGTGTACCGCGCAAACCCCGTTCAACGGCAACATACCGTTCGTTCCAACGGGCAATTTGCTGATCCAGTGTTTTCAGCTGCGGACGCAAGATCGCCGCACGCAGATGATCCATCCGCCCCGAAACGTTGGGTGTTTCATAGCGAATGGTTTCGAAATGCTCAGGATCAGGCGCAGCGGGGTGTTTTGCGTATAACATGTAGGATCCCGACAGCATCACCGCACGTGCAGCGACATCGGGATCATCTGTCACCAACAATCCACCCTCGCCCGAGTTCATGTGTTTGTAGGTCTGCGTTGAATAACATCCAATCACACCATCACAACCCGATGGGCGGCCTTTCCATTTGGCACCCATCGTGTGCGCACAATCTTCGATTACTTTGATCCCATGCGCATCACAAATCGCCAACAACGCATCCATATCGCACAGATGTCCCCGCATATGGCTTAGCATCAGAACATTGGCCTGCTCCGCCTTGGCACGCAAATCGTCTAGGTCGATTGTCAAGTTTTCGGTCACATCCACAAACACAGGGTCGGCCCCAACCGCAGCGATGGCCCCTGGGACAGGCGCCAGCGTAAAGGCGTTTGTTAAAACGCGATCTCCATGCCCAATCCCCAACGCCCGAAGCGCCGTTGCCATGGCATACCCACCCGATGCCACCGCGAGGCAATAGCGCGCGCCGACATAGCGCGCGAATTCCAATTCCAATTCGCCCACTTCACCAACTTCATCAGGCAACACATTATAACGGTGTAGACGCCCTGATTGCATCACGCGCATGGCCGCATCAATGGCCTCCGCACTTAGCGGTTCTTGTTGGGTAAAGTTTCCATCAAATCTTTCGCTCATGTCGCATACCTAGGTCATGCTTTTCGCTGATCTAATCCAATGCGCGACATTTGTGCAATTAAAAGGTCGCAATTTCATGGGAATATGCAAATCTATTTCGGAAAGCTGCAGTGGAAAGGACCCCACATGACCCCGATTGAGCTGATCCACACATTGAACCTGAACGACATTCCCGATGCGGTGAAGGAACAGGCAAAGCTGTCCATCCTCGATCTGATTGGGATTGGTGCAGGTGGGGCAGGCACGCGATTGTCAGCGATCATTCGCGCACATGCGGCACAGGAATTTGGCGGAACGATCCCCATGCTATTTGATGGCCGCACCGCCAGTGCGCAGGGGGCCGCATTGGCCGCGGGCATGACGATTGATAGCCTTGATGGACATGACGTGTTTACTATGGCCAAGGGTCATATTGGTGCGCCCCTGTTCCCCGCAATCCTTGCACTGGGATATGAACAACAGATTTCAGGGCGTGAGGTTTTGTTGGCAACCATTCTTGGGTATGAATTTGGCGCCCGCGCTGCCATGGCACAACACGCAACTGCCCCAGATTATCACACATCGGGCAGTTGGGGCGCCGTGACGGCGGCGGCGGCTGGGGCCTATATCCTGCAACTAAGCACGGATCAAACGCGCCACGCCCTTGGGATTGCCGAATATCACGGACCGCGCAGCCAGATGATGCGCTGCATTGATCACCCCACCATGCTCAAGGACGGCGCAGGATGGGGATCAATGGCGGGCGTTTCGGCGGCAAAATTGGCCCAGGCTGGATTCACGGGCGCCCCTGCCCTGATCGTGGAAGAAGCGCCAGAGTTTTGGCAAGATCTGGGCGAACGGTGGTATATGTTGGAACAATACTACAAACCCTATCCCGTCTGTCGCTGGGCGCAGGCCCCGATTGAGGCCGCGTTGGATTTGCAACGCACGCATGGCTTTACCCATACCGATGTCACTGGCTTGGAAATCGAAACATTTCATGAGGCGATCCGCCTTGCGACCAGCGCACCTGACACCACCGAACAGGCGCAATATTCCACATCCTACCCTGTGGCTGTTGCGCTGGTGCATGGGGATGTGACGCCCGACGCAATCGGGGAGGATGCATTGGCGGACCCTGATGTCATGCGCCTGTCACAGATGTTGGTGATGCGGGAACAGGACCATGCCAATGCCCATTTTCCCACCCGCCGGTATGCACGTGCAAAAATCACACTGCGCGATGGATCGGTGTTGGAAAGCGATTGGATGGAACCAAAATGGGATCACCGCAATCCCGCCAAAGCGGGCGAGCTGACCGATAAATTCCGCGCCTTGGCCCATCCCGTGCTCGGCCCCGACCGCGCAACCCGCATCGAAACCGCAGTGAACGGGTTAGAGCATATCGAGCTCAGCGAATTGACAAACCAACTGCTGAAACCCACGGACCAACACTGAGGCTGACCATTAAATCTACCTCCGAATGTTTCAAACAATATGTATCATCTTCCCAAGTCATGCCTATAAAATGTCCCAAAGTCGAAATCGTGTTTTGGCATTTATATTCAGATCAACGATTAAGCACGCGACCGTGGGCGGTTAACAGGGCTGAGGCAACGAAGCCCCCGCCCGATCAGACGGGCGTGGGCTGGGTCACGCGCGATTAGTCTTCGCTGTGCTAAGACCGCGCATGATCAAAAAGAAAAACCAAACTGTTAATTTGATAACTTGGCATTCCCTGTCACTAGGAGCGGGATGTTTGCGCTATTTAAGGAGGCGCTTTTCGCACTGTTGATTTGTGAGAAACTTTATTAAGCAAATTGTTTGCGGGTAAACTAACGAAAATTGCTACTTGAGAGCTAAATATATAACTGACACCATTCCAATTAAAACTGGCATAACGCCCCAACGACGCATAGAAAGGTCACCCAAAAAATAACAACCGCCTACATACAAAAACGTTGCAATAGAACATGCGATCCTAGATTCAACTCCCGCGAGGACGCATACTACTGGGGTCAAAATCAAGATCAATGCTAGTGTGGTTTGTTTGCTCATTTTGGTCACATTAAATATCTCAAAATTGGGGTTAAATTGTCGTTATTATTGGTTTCTAAAATCAGCTCTAGCCACTGGTTTGACACCGTGGACGTGGTTTCTGCATCGGTTTGAGAAATACATTAATCCTCAGGCGGACACAACATCCTTTAGCACACCCTAAGGCAGCAGTTTTTCCACCAAATCAGGCAGGTCGGCGAAGTGGGACAGGATCGCATCGGGGTTCAGGGCGTTCACATCCTCATCCCCTGGGCCGAAATCGACAAGGATGCTAGGCACGCCTGTGGCGCGGGCGGTGCTGTGGTCGGTCAGCGTATCGCCGATCATGCAGGAACGTGACACATCCCCTCCTGCCCGTTTGACCGCCTCAAAAAATGGGGCAGGATCGGGTTTGCGCACGGGCAGCGTATCGGCCCCGATCAGCGC
>CAXACF010000013.1:0-12577 GCA_963967125.1 uncultured Rhodobacterales bacterium
AGGTGATGGCAAGGATTTTTTGGTAAGCCCCAGGCATGTTTGCCGGACGCAGCGCCTTGGCAATCCTGACAAGGTGAGTGCCGTGATAAAGGCAACTGGTCCTGGGGCCGATGTCACCAGGTAACCCGCATCTGCAACTTGTTTGGCCAAATGATACCCAGGGTCGGCAATCATTGGCGTACCCGCCTCCGAGCCATAGGCAACTGACCTACCCTCTTCTAAATACTGCATCAACTTTGGGCGCACCTTTTCACCGTTGTGATCGTGATAGGCCAACAACGGACGACCGTTTAATGGAACTCCATGAATGTCCATCAATTTGCGCATGCTGCGCGTATCCTCAGCAGCAATCACATCAGCGGATGCTAAAATATCCAATGCGCGCAGCGTAATATCGCGCGCCGTCCCGATAGGTGTTGCAACAAAATATAAACCTGCGGCTAATTTCGATATTTTATGATTCACATCTAGACCCATATATTCATGCGCATTATCGTCCCACCGAGTAACGAGACTGATCGGGTGCGGGAGATGACGGTATGATGATGCCTATGACCAAAATTGGCAAGAAAGTCCAAAGCTTTGTCGCGATAAGTGCATTGGCCCTCATGACAGCCTGTGCGCCGACGATGCCAACAACGACGACAGGTCCTAAGTTTGATACATCAAAACCTGTTCCAGTCGCATTATTGGTGCCTCAATCTTCTGACGGGACGGCGCAGATTGCAGCAGATCTGGAAAATGCTGCACGCCTTGCTGCCGCGCAATTGGACGATTTGGAAATTGACCTTCGTGTTTATGACACTGCGGGCGATGCAACTGTTGCAGCCAGTGTTGCACAACAGGCCGTTGATGACGGGGCAAAAATCATCCTTGGACCACTTTATGCCGAGGCCGCAAATGCGGCGGGCACCGCTGTTGCCGATGACGGCATAAATGTTTTGAGCTTTTCAAACAACACAACCATCGCTGGTGGCAATGTGTTCGTGTTGGGCAAAACCTTTGACAACACAGCACGCCGCATCGTTTCGTTTGCAGCAGAGCAAGGCAAAGAACGCGCAATGGTCATTCACTCTGATCGGATCGATGGGCAAATGGGCCTGAACGCATTTCAGGGTGCCTCAGCGGACTCAAACCTGCGGATCGTTTCGGCGCAAAGTTTTGAGCTGACCCAAGAAAGTGTGGTAAATACGGTTCCCCTAATCCGCGCGTCCGCCGAGATCGAGGATGTTGACACACTGTTCCTGACCTCCTCTTCTGCAGGTGCATTGCCGCTTTTGGCGCAGTTGTTGCCCGAGGCAGATTGGACCCGGCGAATGTACAGTATGTGGGGCTAACCCGTTGGGATATCCCACCACAAACGCTTGAGCTAAACGGTTTGCAAGGCGGTTGGTTTGCTGTTCCTGATCTGACGCGCACCGAAAATTTTTCGACGCAATTCCAAGAGCAATTTGGAAATCGCCCCCACCAATTGGCCAGTTTGGCGTTCGATGGGATTGCCGCGATTGGCGCGTTGGCGCAGGCAGGATTTGACGATATCCTGACACGCGAAGCTTTGACGCAGCCTTCTGGCTTTCAGGGGGTGGACGGGATATTCCGTTTGAAGGATGATGGCACAAACGAACGCGGCTTGGCGATTGCCACAGTCCAAGACAAACAGGTGCTAATCATTGACCCCGCTCCACGCTCCTTCGCAATCTCAGGCTTCTAACGACTTCAACCTAATTTGTGACCCGAAATCTATTTTCGATCCAAACGCGTTAGCCCCCATTTTTGAGGATAGCGCGCCTGATAAATTGCGCGGCGCGCTGGTTGATGCGCTTAAACAGATGCGCAAATCGGGCATGAAACAAATCGCTAATGCGCTATCCGATACCCCGAACGCAGCCCGTCAGGCGGTGCAAAGTTATGCTTGGTTAACAGATGAACTGGTAAAGTGTGCGTGGCGCGCAGCAAATCAAATGCATCCAAACGCCACACCGACCGAGGCTGAACGGTTAAGTGTGATGGCGGTTGGGGGCTATGGTCGTTTTGAAATGGCCCCTTTTTCGGATGTCGATTTGTTATTCCTGACACCTTACAAAATAACACCTTGGGCCGAGAGCGTTATTGAAAGCATGCTTTATATGCTGTGGGATTTGCGCCTAAAGGTTGGCCATTCATCGCGCACCATACGCGATTGTTTGCGACTAGGTGGTGAGGACTTCACAATCCGCACAGCGATGTTGGAACAACGATATGTCTGCGGCGACACGGGATTGGCCCAAGAACTTGAAGAAAAACTTTGGTCAGAATTATTTGCAGGCAGTGCACGCGAATTTATTGACGCAAAATTGGGTGAACGCGACGCCCGACACGAAAAACAAGGCCAACGGTATATGGTTGAGCCGAATGTCAAAGAGGGCAAAGGGGGGTTGCGTGATTTGCAATCACTCTTTTGGATCACAAAATATGTTTACCGCGTTCAGAATACGGCCAAATTGGTGGACCTTGGCGTGTTCCGCCCAGACGAATATGCGCTGTTTGAAGCGGCTGAAAATTTCCTATGGGCTGCGCGATGCCATTTGCATTTGGTCACAAACCGCGCGGCGGAACAGCTTTCGTTTGATTTACAGGTCGAGATTGCCGACCGCATGGGCTATCGTGATCAAAAGGGGCGACGCGGTGTGGAACTGTTCATGCAGGACTATTTTCGGCATGCCACCAAGGTTGGGGATTTGACGCGTATTTTGCTGACTTCCCTTGAAGCTGATCACACTAAAGATGCGCCATTGTTAGAACGTATCTTCCGCCGCAAACCCAAGGTGCGCAAGGAATACGAGGTGATCAACGGCCGCCTTGCAGTTAAAAATCCAGATATCTATTACGCAGATAAATTAAACCTTTTGCGTATTTTTGAAGAGGGATTGCGCACAGGTTTACTCATCCACCCCAATGAAATGCGCATGGTCTCTGCCTCGCTTGATCGCATCGACGACGACATGCGAACAAACCCAGAGTCCCAGCGCATCTTTTTGGATCTGCTGCTAAAACACGGCAACCCTGAACGTGCATTACGGCGTATGAATGAATTGGGCGCATTGGCAGCATTTATCCCAGAGTTTGACCCCATCGTCGCGATGATGCAGTTCAATATGTATCACAGCTACACTGTTGACGAACATACGATCCAGGTGATCAAAAGCCTTGCGCAGATTGAACGTGCCGAATTGGAAGAAGAGCTGCCTATTGCCAGTTCGATCCTACAAGCAGGCATAAATCGAAAGGTGATCTATGTCGCCCTGCTGTTGCATGATATTGGCAAAGGGCGCAGCGAAGATCACTCAATCCTTGGGGCGAAAATCGCACGTAAGGTTGCACCGCGCCTTGGCCTGTCTCAGGAAGAAGTGGATACTGTTGAATGGCTGGTTCGCTATCATCTGTTGATGTCCGATATGGCGCAAAAACGCGATATCGCCGATCCTCGCACGGTACGGGATTTTGCCAAGGCTGTTCAAACAACCGAACGTTTGGATCTGCTGACCGTTTTGACGGTATGCGATATTCGTGGCGTTGGCCCAAACACTTGGAACAATTGGAAGGCCACATTGATCCGCGCACTTTATGCGGAAACAAGGCGCGCGCTGGAAGATGGTCTTGAAGCCGTCAATCGCAAGAACCGCAGCAATGAGGCGAAAAAATTCCTAAAAGGTGCACTGAAAGATTGGAAAAAGGGCGAAATTCAAGAAGAGCTTGAGCGCCACTATGAACCCTATTGGCAGGGCTTGCCCGACAAAACGCATGTTGTTTTCGCAAATCTGCTGCGCAATTTGGGAGCGGACGAAATTCGTTTGGATGTCCACCCAGACACGGATCGTGATGCAACGCGCATTTGCTTTGCCCTGCATGATCACCCCGGTATTTTTTCGCGTCTTGCCGGTGCGCTGACATTGGTCGGTGCAAACGTTGTTGATGCGCGGACCTATACAACCAAAGACGGCTATGCCACCGCCGCTTTTTGGGTACAGGACAGCGATGGAGAGGCCTATGATCTGTCCCGCCTGTCCCGTCTGCGCAATATGATCGAACGCACATTGAAAGGCGAGGTTGTGACGCGCGACGCCGTGCATGAAAAGGACAAATTCAAAAAGCGTGAAAAGGCATTCAAAGTACCAACCTCGGTCACCTTCGACAATGATGGTTCAGACATATACACCATCATCGAGGTTGATACACGCGATCGCCCAGGTTTGTTGTTCGATTTGACGCGTACGCTTGCCAACCTAAACGTTTATATTGCCTCTGCCGTGGTCGCGACCTACGGTGAGCAAGTCGTTGATAGTTTTTATGTAAAGGACATGTTTGGTCTGAAATTCTATAGCGATGGCAAACAACGCACCCTTGAACGTCAACTAACTGAGGCGATCAGCAAAGGGGTAGAGCGGGCAGAGGGATAAGGCATGCTGCGCAATGTAATGACCGTGGGGTTTTGGACCCTGATGAGCCGCGTCTTGGGTATGTTGCGAGAGGTCATGTTGTATGCGCTGATCGGAGCGGGCCCCGTCTTGGATGCGTTTATCGCGGCGTTTCGCCTGCCTAATATGTTCCGCCGATTTACGGCCGAAGGTGCATTTAATGCAGCCTTTGTTCCAATGTTTTCAAAACGTGTCGAGGCGGACGATAATCCCATCGGATTTGCCAATCAGGCCATGGGCAGTCTAGGCTTTGTTTTGCTAATCCTGACCGCACTTGCCATGATTTTCATGCCCCTGTTCATTTGGGCGACGGCAAGTGGATTTTCGGATGATCCACGCTTTGACCTGAGCGTTGATTACGCCCGTGTGATGTTTCCCTACATTTTGTTCATCAGCTTGGCCGCTTTGATTTCAGGTGCATTAAACAGCATCGGCAAATTTGCCGTGGCTGCCGCAGCACCTGTTTTGTTGAATATCATCATAATCGCGGCGCTTGGCACATCTTGGATGATTGGTGGATCTGCAATCACTTTTCTGATCTGGTCCGTACCCGCCGCAGGCATCCTGCAACTGGGTCTTGTTTGGCATCACGCCCGGCAAAACGGGTTAAACCTTACATTGGCACGGCCGCGATTTTCACCCGAAATGAAACACCTGTTAATCGTTGCGACACCTGCGGCGCTGGCCAACGGGGTTGTGCAAATCAATCTGCTGGTCGGTCAGCTGGTATCCAGTCAACAAGTTGGCGCGATTAGTTGGCTATATGGTGCAGATCGCCTTTATCAACTGCCCCTTGGTGTGGTCGGAATTGCGGTGGGCATCGTTTTATTGCCCGAACTGTCACGGCACCTAAAATCGGGGGATGAAGGTGCCGCGAAAGAGGCGCTGTCAAACGGCGCATTTTTCACCGCTGCGCTTAGTTTTCCTGCAACGGTTGCCTTATTCGTTATCCCACTGCCCTTGGCTGCGGCCCTTTATGGGTATGGCCAGAATACCATTGCAGATGTTCAGGCCATCGCGCTTGCAACGGCGATCTATGCCCTTGGGTTGCCCGCCTTCATGCTGCAAAAACTTCAGCAACCTTTGTTTTTTGCCCGTGAAGATACCAAAACACCATTTCGTTGGGCCGTTGTTTCGATGGTGATAAATGCCATTGTGGCGATTGGGCTTTGGCCTGCTCTTGGGTGGTTATCGCCTGCGATTGCAACAGTCATCTCATCATGGGCGATGGTTGGGCTGCTCCATATATCATCGCGCGCATTCGGCGATGTAGCGCGTGTGAAATCAGAAACGATATCAAAAATTGGACGTGTGGCGATTGCGTCAATCGCGATGGGTGTTGTCCTGGGCGTTGCACAATTTAGCGCAGGTGGTTATTTCACACATGGGGTCACGCAGTTTATCTGGGCCCTTATCCTCGTTCCACTTGGAGCCACTGCATACATCATGTTTGCACGCCTCTGCGGGGCGTTTCATGTAAGTGAAATACGCCGCGCGATGCGGCGAAAGTGACGCGTCAATCGCGTCTTATAACTTGCAAAATGCGCTGAAACCCACCGGGTGCCACGAAAAAACAGATCAGAAACCCGATGACTGCGCCCGATAATTCAGCAACCCACACCCAAGTGTTGCCAAAGCTAAAGGCAAACACAATTTGAATACAAATCAGAAATCCAATTAACGAAAACGCCTGAAGCGAAGGCTGTCCCGCAGCGCGAAAGGCCACCCAACGCAAAAATGCATGTGCGCCCAACAGCCCGTAAACACCCGTAAACATCCCAAACAGAACCGGCCCGTTAGGCACCAACAGTGAATACATGAGTGCCCCACCGATTGCGGATCCAATGAATACGATCAGTGTGGCCACATTGCTGAACACACTGCCTACAAATTTGCCCATCGCCAGCAGCAGTGCGCAACTGATGGCAGTGCCAATTGAACTGCCGTGGATAAAGGTAAATGAAATATAGCGTTTTAATTCAAACCAACTGAAAACGCCCGTTTCGATTTGCGTGTTCAATGCCGCAGGGAAAAGGCCAAATTGGTTGATCAACCCATAGCGCATGCCCAAACCATAACGATTTCCCAACATCCCCTGCTCACCCAGTACGATGAACCCTTCGATCCCAACAACCAGCAGGAACAACGCCATAATGACCGAGGGCATTTCGTTTAAAATCGGTTGGTTTTGTGGTTCTGACATTCTGAGCCCTTGCTTTTGGTTGACGCTCTTACCCGCAATGGGTAAGCGGTTTTCAACATAAGTTCCAGACGGAGAATAAAAAATGACGGATGCGGTCCAAACGCCATCCAATGGTGATTTTACAAAGCGTGTTTTTTCTGGTGTTCAACCCACTGGAGCGTTGACGCTTGGGAATTACTTGGGTGCATTGAAACGTTTTGTTGACATGCAAAACGAAGATTACGAAACAATTTACTGTATCGTTGATTTACACGCGATCACCGTCTGGCAAGATCCAAAAACACTACGCGATCAGGTCCGTGAAATTGCAGCGTCCTATTTGGCATCTGGACTGGACCCTGCAAAATCCATCATCTTTAATCAGGCGGCGGTAGAAGAACATGCACAACTTGCCTGGGTCTTTAATTGCGTGGCCCGAATGGGGTGGATGCAGCGCATGACCCAGTTCAAGGATAAGGCGGGCAAAAACGCCCAAAATGCATCGGTAGGTTTGTTTACCTATCCTGCGCTGATGGCGGCGGACATTCTGCTATATCACGCAACACATGTGCCTGTAGGGGATGATCAAAAACAGCATTTGGAACTGACACGCGACATCGCAACCAAGTTCAACCATGACTTTGGCCAGGACTTTTTCCCGATCACAGAACCTGTGATTGGCGGTCCAGCGGCGCGTGTCATGAGCCTGCGCGACGGCAGCAAGAAGATGTCGAAATCTGATCCCAGCGATCTAAGCCGGATCAATATGGCGGACGATGCCGACACCATTGCGCAGAAAATTCGCAAGGCGAAAACAGACCCCGAAGCGCTGCCCTCAGAAGAGGCAGGGTTAGAAGGACGCGCAGAGGCGCGTAATTTGGTTGCAATCTATGCGGCGCTGGCAGACGAGAGCGTTGAAAAGGTACTAACCGAGGTGGGCGGCAAACAGTTTTCTGAATTCAAACCCATGCTGGTTGAACGTGCGGTTGAAAAACTTTCTCCTATTTCCGCGGAAATGCGTCGTTTATTGGATGACAAATCCGAAATTGATCGGGTGTTAGAAGGCGGCACAGATCGTGCGCGAACCATTGCGGCACCTATTTTGAAACGCACATATGAAATTGTTGGACTAAAGTGAACTAGGCCACAAACATGCGGATCAGGGCATTTTGCAGAATGCCTTGACCCAAACACAGAGTTGAACCACACTCTGCCTGATCGGATTTGACCGATCAGCCAACATCAGGAGCGGATCTTGCGGAAATTTATGGTCGTCCTTGACGATAGCAAAGAATGTCTGAATGCGATGCGCTTTGCCGCGATGCGAGCGGCGAACTCTGGGGGTGGTGTCACAATATTGTCAGTGATCAGTCCAGATGAATTTAATCACTGGATTGGCGTGAGCGACATCATGCGTGAAGAAGCACGCGAGCGTATCGAGGTCCATTTCGAAGTCTTTGCAAAATGGATGCGCGATCGTAAAAATATTGAACCTGAATTGGTGATCCGCGAGGGCGAGGTCGTGTCGGAAATTTTGGCGCAGATCCAATCTGATCCTGAAATTGGGGTTTTGGTTCTGGGCGCTGGTTTAGATAAAAAGGGGCCAGGCCCCCTGGTCACCCAAATGTCCAAAAATGCGGGGACGCTGCCAATCCCCGTGACGATTGTACCTGGGTCGCTTACCAAAGAACAGCTAGAGTTGATTACATAGCACCCGTAAAAACTGAATTTTCCGACGCGCTCTAATCTTGACTTATCTGGTCAGGAAAGCCATATTTAAAACAATTCTAAATTGGAGAGCGTGATGTTCATTCAAACCGAAACGACCCCGAACCCAGCCACATTAAAGTTCCTGCCTGGACTAAGCGTAATGGATGAAGGCACGGCGGATTATCAAAACGCAGATGATGCGGGAAACTCTCCTCTTGCGCAGCGTTTGTTTGCGGTTGCGGGTGTACGGGGCGTATTCTTGGGGCGTGATTTCGTGACGATCACCAAGGACGAAGCAACCGATTGGGATCATGCGAAACCTGCCCTACTTGGCGCAATCATGGAACATTTTCAGTCTGGCCAACCCGTCATTCAAGGGGATCAGGCAGCCGATCATGGCACACAGCACAGCGAAGAAGACGCTGGAATTGTTTCACAAATCAAAGAACTGCTGGATTCCCGTGTTCGCCCCGCTGTTGCCCAAGATGGGGGTGACATTACGTTCCACGGATTTGAGCGTGGCATTGTATATCTTCAAATGAAGGGCGCATGTGCAGGGTGTCCATCCTCAACCATGACACTGAAAATGGGCATTGAAAATCTACTGCGCCACTACATCCCAGAGGTGACCGAGGTCCGTCCTGTTGGCCTCTGACACTGTTGTTCTTGCTTTTGACACGTCTGGCCCGTTTTGTGCGGCGGCGGTTCTGATGAATGGCGAATTCACGGCCTGTCGCGCCGATGACATGGCGCGCGGCCAAGCCGAAGCAATCATGGACATCATTGTGGATGTTTTAAAAATCTCTGGCGTCACCTTACAGGATGTGTCGCGCATTGGCGTGGGGACTGGCCCCGGAAATTTCACAGGCATTCGCATTTCAGTATCCGCAGCGCGTGGTTTTGCCCTGTCTCTCGGAATTCCTGCGATTGGCGTGAATGGGTTTGATGCAACGCTTTATGGACAGCGAAATGATGCTGTTGCGTGCCTGCCCGCGATCCGCGATCAGATATATTTTTCAGGTCACGGTCTGAACCCTAAATTGGGTGATCGTGATCAGGCCGCACAGCTTGGTCGCCCCCTCATTGACCGCCCCGACCCTGCGCAACTGGTCAAAAATATCGCACGTATCGCAGAAAACGCAGATCGGTTTGATCGCCCCGTTCCAATGTATGTCAAACCAGCAGATGCAGCGCCCGCACGCGATTTACCCCCAAAGGTGTTAGATGACGCCAGCTGAAATGGCACAGCTTCATCGCGCCGAACCAACTGGGCAACGCGCATGGAGCGAAGCTGAATTTTCCGCAATGCTGTCCGCAAGGAATGCTCTATCCGTCACTTGCGAAGCGGGGTTCGCAGTAGGTCAGGTCGTTTTGGACGAAGCCGAACTCTTTCTGATCATGATAAAACCTGAACATCGCAAGCAGGGGGTTGGGCACCGTATTTTGGCACTGTTTGAACAACAGGCGTTTCAAAATACGGTTCGTCGTATCATTCTAGAGGTCGCTGATACGAATGCCGCGGCTCGGGCGCTATATTCCGCAAACGGGTACCAACAGATTGCAGTGCGAAAAAACTACTACACCTTCCCTAACGGAAGCCATGCTGATGCAATCGTTATGGAAAAACACCTGCAAAAAACAGCTGAAAACACAGAATAAATTTTTCTGTTTTCCACAGAAATTCGTGAAAAACCAGTTGACGATTTGGCCATTCAACGGCCTTAATACTGCATGGAATAACGCAGGGGGTGCCTGCGTTCTCAACCGGGAGAAATATCATGAGCATGATGAGCAAAATTTTAGGCGCAACAGCTGCATTCGCGCTAAGCGCAGGGGCCGCATTGGCAGAACCCGCGCTAATCTTTGACCTAGGCGGTAAATTTGACAAATCATTCAACGAGGCTGCGTTTAATGGTGCAACACGTTGGGCCGAGGAAACAGGTGGTTCATTCCGTGAAATCGAACTGCAATCAGAAGCACAGCGTGAACAAGCGCTTCGTCGCTTTGCAGAAGCGGGCGCAAACCCAATTGTTATGGCAGGCTTTGCATTTGCAACTGCATTGGATTCTGTTGCCGCAGACTATCCAGACACAAAATTTGCAATCATTGATATGGTTGTTGATAAACCAAACGTGCGTTCAGTGGTCTTTAACGAACACGAAGGATCATACCTTGTTGGTATGATGGCGGCGCAAGCGTCAAAATCAGGTACCGTTGGATTTATTGGCGGGATGGATATTCCATTGATCCGTAAATTCGCATGTGGATACGTCCAAGGTGTAAAAGCGGTCAACCCAAGTGCAACAGTCATTCAAAACATGACAGGCACAACACCTGCTGCATGGAACGATCCACTAAAAGGATCTGAGTTGACCAAAGCACAAATCGCACAAGGTGCGGATGTTGTGTACGCAGCAGCGGGCGGCACAGGTGTTGGCGTTCTGCAAACAGCAGCGGACGAAGGCATTTTGTCAATCGGTGTGGATAGCAACCAAAACTACATGCACCCAGGCAAGGTTTTGACATCTATGTTGAAGCGCGTTGATAACGCTGTTTACGATGCGTTCACACAAGGCGCAAACCTTGAAACAGGGTTCAACGTGATGGGTCTTGCGAACGGTGGCGTGGGTTACGCCATGGATGAGCACAACGCATCATTGGTGAGCGCAGACATGCAAGCATCTGTAGATGCAGCGGCAGGTCAAATCGCATCAGGCGCATTGTCAGTGCATGACTACATGTCAGACAACGCCTGCCCAGTCGAATAAGTGATATGAGCAATGCAAACACAGCGGGGCGGCAGGAAACTGCCGCCCCAGCCATTGAGCTTCGCGGTATTTCCAAAGCCTTTGGCCCCGTTCAAGCGAACAAAGATATTTCAATCCGCGTCATGCCTGGCACGATCCACGGGATCATTGGCGAAAACGGCGCGGGCAAATCGACGTTAATGTCGATCCTTTTTGGTTATTACAAAGCAGACGCTGGTGAAATATTCATCAGCGGTCAAAAAACACAAATACCCGATAGTCAGGCAGCAATCGCCGCAGGCATTGGAATGGTATTTCAACATTTCAAATTGGTTCAGAACTTTACCGTTCTGGAAAACGTTATTTTGGGTGCCGAGGACGGCGCTCTACTGAATACATCCCTTCGCAATGCCCGCGCAACATTGCGCCAATTGGCCCAGGAGTACGAGCTTGAGGTTGACCCAGATGCCGTGATCGAGGATTTGTCTGTTGGTCACCAACAGCGCGTCGAAATCTTAAAGGCGTTGTATCGCCAAGCCGAAATCCTAATCCTGGACGAACCAACAGGCGTCTTAACACCATCTGAGGCCGATCAACTTTTCCGTATTCTGCGCCGCCTGCGGGAAGAGGGGAAAACAATCATCCTCATCACGCACAAACTGCGTGAAATTATGGACATCACCGATACCGTGTCCGTTATGCGACGTGGGGAAATGACAGCAACGGTGAAAACCAGCGAAACCAACCCACAAGAATTGGCCGAACTTATGGTCGGGCGCAAAGTTTTGTTGCGCGTAGACAAAGCGCCTGCACAGCCCAAAGACGTGGTTTTAGAAATCGAAAATCTGCGCGTCATCGACGATGCAGGCGTCGAACGCGTCAAGGGGATCAACCTGAATCTGCGTGCGGGTGAAGTTCTGGGAATTGCGGGGGTCGCTGGAAATGGGCAATCAGAATTGCTTGAGGTGTTGGGCGGATACCAGACCGCAAGCGGTAAGATCACCGTAAACGGACAGGAAATCGACCTAACAGGTAAGAAATCAGACGGTCAATCCCGCCGCGCCCGTGGCATTGCCCACGTTCCAGAAGATCGCCAAAGCGAAGGGTTGATCATGGATTATGCCGCATGGGAAAACGTTGTCTTTGGCTACCATGGGGATCCAAAATTCCAATCGGGCCTTTTCATGAACAACGCCGCGATCAAGGAAGACGCGGCTGGCAAAATGGAACGTTTTGACGTGCGTCCGCCTAATCCGCGATTGATGGCCAAAAATTTCTCTGGTGGAAACCAGCAAAAAATCGTTGTGGCCCGCGAAATTGAACGGGACCCCGATATTTTATTGGTGGGCCAACCTACACGCGGTGTTGATATTGGTGCCATCGAATTCATTCACAAACAAATCATTACGTTGCGGGATCGCGGCAAGGCGATCTTGCTTGTCTCTGTCGAATTGGATGAAGTTCTATCGCTGTCCGATCGCATC
>CAXACF010000014.1:0-12294 GCA_963967125.1 uncultured Rhodobacterales bacterium
ATTCCAGATAAGCCTCCAACAAATCAAAATGTCATAAGAGACATAGATGACCCTCGACCCAAATGATCACACTGCCTTGGCCTATGCGCTGGCCGAAGAATACTCAATCAAAACCGTTGAGTTCTCTCAACTTGGCGAAGTCGTTGAGGGTGAAAATGCGTACCTAAATCTGATGCAAGGTGCAGTTACGGCGTTTAAAACCTGTTTTCAGTAATACTTGGGCGGGGCTTTGCCCCGCTTACAAACTCTTCTCGACGCGAAAATCGTTTGGGATCGTGTCGGTATTTTCCAAGATTAAATCCGCCATCACCTGTGCAATTCTTGGGGCCATACCAAACCCAATTTTAAATCCACCGTTCGCGATATATTCAGATGTATCCATCGGATGTACCCCCAACACCGGTGCACGGCTTTTGCTTCTGGGGCGCACCCCAGCCCAGCGCGCAAGAACCTTAGCATATCTCAAGTCAGGTAGAATACTGGTTGCACGTTCAATAACGCTGTCCAAGTGTTCGTCCGTTGCCGTCGGGTCCACATAATCACGTTCAGATGTTGATCCCACCGCCAGAGTACCATCAGCGTGTGGAATAAAGTGCAATGCATCGGCAAATATCTGCGGCTGTGTGCGCTGATCATAATCAAATAATGCCGCCTGCCCTTTTACGCCATTGCCGAAACTTTTGCCCGTGTAGTCCGATATGCGCTTTAAATCCCATGCCCCAGCCGCCCAAACAACCTTTCCTGAATCTGCAGCCGAACAGTGAATCTCCCCACCAGATTTTTGAATGGCCTGCGCGATTGAGGCAACAGCGTTTCGGGGTTGGATGCGTGCGCTTAGACTATCGTAAATCCATTTACCCGTTGGCGAGGGGGGTGCCCATTTAGGTTGCTGATCAACAACCCGCCACTCTGCCATCCCCTGCCACAGCGATTTGGCATTTTCACCCCGTTCCTGCGCCAATGATAAACCCGCTTCATCCAGCAATGGCTGAATTCGACCTGTGCGCGCATACCCACTGTTTAACCCAGAGGTACGATCAACGTGTTCCCAAAACGACTGCGCAATCTGAAGACTTTCGAATTGAAACGCTTTCTTTTCATTCCAATTTTCTGGGACATGGGGTGCAAGTGCACCAACAATACCCCCACTTGAGCCAGCACCAATACCATGTGGATCAATCACCTGAACCTTGGCGCCGCGCTGGATACATTCCCATGCAATCGATAAACCGATAATCCCTGCGCCTTTGATTGTCACTTCTGCCATTGCCAAGACTTTCGCTGATGATAGTGTGTCCCTATTCACGTCAATGACGTTTCGCAAGGTCCCGCATGAAAAACATAAATCCGTCCCTGACATGGCGCGAGGATAAAATCCCTGTGTCCACACAGTTTGATGATCCGTATTATTCACTGGATAACGGACTTGCCGAAACGCATCACGTCTTTCTCAGTGGAAATAACCTTCCCAAGCGGTTTGTCGATGGATTTCAGATCGCTGAATTGGGATTTGGGACAGGTTTAAATTTCATCGCAACACTTGATCAATGGCGCAAGAGTAAGATTGAGGGAAAATTTTATTTCACAAGCTTTGAAGCCTTTCCAATGACCCCCGCTGACATGATAAAGGCCTATGAACAGTTTCCAGAGATCGCAAACATTGCATGCGAAATTGCGCCACATCTGGAGAAGCTGCTGGAAACGGGCACATTATCACTGCATGATGCGCATTTGCATTTGATTACAGGCGATGCGCGTGAAACAGTTTCGCACTGGGACGCGCAAGCAGATTGTTGGTACCTTGACGGCTTTTCACCCGCAAAAAACCCAGAACTGTGGGAGACCAATTTGATGAAGGCTGTTTACGCCAAAACCTGCGCTGGTGGGACCGCGGCAACATATACCGCCGCAGGATTTGTTCGTCGAAATCTGTCAGATGCGGGTTTTGATGTTGAACGCGTCAAAGGGTTTGGACGCAAACGCCACATGAGCGTTGCGCGAAAGGCATAGAGATGCAATCGAATACGCGCCTTGGCATTCTATACATGGTGGCAACCACACTTGTTTTTGCACTACAAGATGGGTTTTCTCAGTACCTCAGCAGCACCTACAACGTTTATTTAGTGGTCATGATCCGATACTGGTTCTTTGCCGCCTTTGTCATTGCAATCACAGCCCGACGACCGGGCGGTATTCAGGCAGCACTCAAACCCAAATATCCAATTTTGCAAATCCTGCGCGGAACAATTTTGGCAATTGAAATCTGTGTCATGGTGACCGCATTCACAATATTAGGGCTGATCGAAAGCCATGCAGTGTTTGCATGCTATCCATTGTTGGTCGCAGCCTTATCAGGGCCCATTTTGGGCGAAGGCGTGGGATGGCGACGCTGGGCGGCAATCTTTGTTGGGTTTATCGGCGTTCTTATCATCCTTGAACCAGGCTATGCTGTATTTACACCAGCGGCTGTGATCCCCCTGATTTCGGCATTCATGTTCGCACTTTATGGATTGATGACGCGATATGTGGCACGCGGGGACAGCGCGGCCACATCCTTTTTCTGGACAGGGATCGTTGGCGTTGTCGTTATGACGATAATCGGTATCGGCAACTGGCAACCCATGACACACACGGACTACGGCTGGATGGCAATTCTGTGCGTCTTGGGCGCATTGGGGCATTACCTGTTGATTAAATGTTTCGAAGTGGCAGAGGCGAGCTCTGTGCAACCTTTTGCCTATTTGCAACTGGTCTTTGCTTCGGGAATCGGCATGTGGTTTTTTGGCGAAACATTAGAGTTACACGTCGCCGTTGGGGCCGTGATTGTTGTATCCGCAGGCCTGTTTACATTATGGCGCGCGCAACGACAGGCTTGATCCCTTTAGCATGGCTTCAAAGCTTTTCGGTGCGATGACTTTTCCAAGCCGTGCCTGATAAATTGGCAGGCTTTCCGTAACCCGCATGATATAATTTCGCGTTTCTTGGAATGGGGCCATTTCGATCCAATCGATGACATCCACCACATCATTCCGTGGATCTCCCATCAGTTCGATCCAACGATCCGCCCGCGACGGTCCCGCGTTGTAGGCAACTGACATCAACACGGGGTTTCCACCATATCGTTCGGCCAACTCTTCTAAATAAGTGATGCCTATGCGCGCATTATAGGCCCAATCCGTTTCTAAGCGTTTCTGCGAGTATCTAATCCCAACGCGATCCGCCATTTCCTTGGCCGTTTTGGGCATGACTTGCATCAAACCACGTGCGCCTACCGGTGAAATCACATAGGGGTCAAATTCACTTTCACGTCGCGCAATCGCCAGCACCAATTCGGACGGCACGCGCGCGGGCATTCGTGCAACTGGATGCAACGCATAGTATGGGCGTACAAACGTCTTGCCCATCGATGCCTGACGTTTACCCAACATGACCAAAACGTGTGGTTTGCGTAATTCCTCCAAAAAATCATTCAGTTTGCGGACATCGTCGGTGCCGAGTGTTTCAGAAAGATGTGTAATGAACCGTTCACCCAGTGGATTTTGGTTTGCCGAAAACAGCAGTATCGCCGCATGTAGGACGGAGCTATTGACGAAACTTGCATCTCGCCAATCTGGCAACTCTCCCCAAGTTAGAAAGTCAGATGGCATGGGCATGTTTGCTTTTTCTGCACTTAGAAGACCATAAAAACTGCTCTGATATTTTGCACCGTTTTGATAGGCAGCAAGTGCTGCTTCTTCATTCCCTGATGCGGCATGCGCACGCCCCAACCAGTAATGTGCGCGACCAAGAGAAATGGGTGTATCAACCGCAGACAGAAAATTAGTGAAATGTTGAATCGCTTGTTTTGGATCGTTTAGTCGACGCAACGCAGCAAAACCTGCCAACCACTCCAACTTAGCATAGCTGGCCCCCTCTGCGATATGATGGTTGGCCGCTAATGTATAGGCTTGCTTATTTTTGCCGTCGAACAACAGATCGCGGACAATACTAATGCGCGCATCGGCCCAGCGTTCTGACTGCCCTAATCGGCCGGCACGCTCGCTTGAAACACTCAGGAGATCAATTGCGCTATCTCGAAATCCGTTTTTCAAACGCCATTCAAATCTGGCGTGGTTCAGCACGGGGTGATTACCCAGTGCGTTTGGAACCGCATTTATCAATGCGGTCACGCCCTCTTGTCCCTTTCGCAATGCAATTCGGGCACGCAACAATGCGGACAGGTCGACCCCCACCAATTGCTCCATCTGTTGAGCCGAGGCATGTTCATCCATCCACAACATTTCGATCAAGCGCAACTCATGCAACGGCGTCAGGATCGAACCAAAAGCAGACAAAAATGCACCTTGTTGAGGCGCCGTCAGGGGAAGCGTAATCCAAGCATTTTGTGCAACCAACTCGGCTTTGTTACTCTGTCCATCATTGGATAATGCCAACGCGTAAGCAAGCGCACCTTCACCCGTTTGTGGGGTGGATTTTTCAAAGTATGATAGGATTGTTTGATCGTTTGCATCGCTTAACGCGACTTCGGATTGCTTCTGCAAATAGGGCAATCCAGGCCAATCCCAATTCCTTTCCAGAAACTTAAGCGCCTCTTGCGCAGTCCCCTGTCCAGCACGCAAACGATGCCATTCAATGATGTCCCGTGCGACTGTGCCATCACTTTGCGCAATGCGTAGGGCATCCTCCCAATTTCCTGCATTCATTTCGGAAAATGCACGTTCCAACGCGCGCTCTTCGGCCCATAGGGTCGAAACCGCCGACGAAAGAATAAGAAAAACACAGAATACTCGGAACATGACTTGCAATTTCAACTCATTGGCTGGATAGGTACCCATAGCTTATGTCACATAACTCAGGCATCAAGTCATGGTTTCCTTATCTGCAAGAAACCGCTTTATTCATCCGGGCCCTGCCCGCCAAACACGAAAGGAGCGTGTCATGTTAAAAGGCTCAATGCCAGCTTTGATCACGCCGTTCAAAGACGGCGCTGTGGATCTGGATACACTTAAAAAATTGGTCGATTGGCACATTGACCAAGGAAGCCACGGGTTGGTTCCTGTCGGCACAACAGGCGAAAGCCCGACCCTTACCCATGATGAACATGAATTGGTTGTCGAAACTGTGGTGACAGCAGCAGCGGGACGCGTTCCTGTTGTTGCGGGTGCAGGATCAAACAATACGGCCGAGGCATTGCGATTCGTTGAGCATGCGAAAAAAGTCGGTGCGGATGCCGCCCTTGTGGTGACGCCATATTACAACAAACCAACACAGGCAGGTTTGATCGCGCATTTTGAGGCGCTTGCAAATTCATCTGACCTACCAATCGTTATCTATAACATTCCGGGTCGTTCGGTTGTTGACATGTCGCCAGAGACGATGGGCGCATTGGCAAAGCTGCCCAACATCATTGGCGTTAAGGACGCAACTGGTGATTTGGCGCGCGTTTGCGATCAACGTATGACATGCGGTGCTGACTTTCTTCAGATTTCAGGAGAGGACGCAACAGCACACGGGTTTAATGCCCAAGGTGGTGTTGGCTGTATTTCCGTAACCGCAAACGTTGCCCCAGCGCTGTGCGCACAAATGCAAGAGGCCACATTGCGTGGTGATTATGCCGCTGCACTTGAATTACAGGATCGTTTGATGCCGTTGCATAAGGCGATTTTCACTGAACCAGGTCTGGTCGGGGCAAAATATGCAATGTCAGAATTAGGCTTATGTTCTGATGAAGTGCGTTTGCCGCTTGTCCCACTAACAGACGGAACCAAAGCAAAGGTACGCGACGCACTGCATCATGCGGGCTTGCTGAACTAACACGAGATCAAATTGAAAACCGAAGGCGCGTTTCACGCGCCTTTTTCATTTCAACGCTAAGGACACAGGCATGGTATCCATCGCGTTACGATACCATTGCCTGATCAACAACCGCTCATCCTCTTCCATCCAAGATACATTTGCGGGCGGCATCGCGTGACTTACCCCTGACTGCAAATAGATAGCCTTGGCATGTTGGGTAATGTCCGCGGTGGTTTCTAAAAACACATGTTTAGGCGCACGACGAATCCCGTCATAGACGGGTTCGCGTGCATGACACATAGAACATCTGCCCAAAACAATATCTTGGGCCTCATCAAAACCAACTGCCGTTGCAAAGATATCCTGCCGTGCGGACAGATCACTCGTGTCTGTGGGATCCTGATGCAGTGGTACGGTGGACAGCCACATGATCAGAATGAACAAAATAATGGTCGCGGGCCAGGTCCAAATTGGATTTCCCCGCCGCGCATGAAGTGAATTGAAATAATGGCGAATGGTCACCCCCATTAGGAAAACCAATGCCGCGATGATCCAATTATACTCGCTCGCAAATGCAAGCGGATAGTGATTGGACAGCATGAAGAAGATGACGGGTAAGGTCAGATAATTGTTGTGAGTCGAACGTAACTTGGCGATCTTCCCATATTTTGGATCGGGTGCGCGGCCCGCAATCAAATCCGCTACAACGATTTTTTGGTTGGGGATGATAATGAAAAAAACGTTTGCCGACATGATTGTCGCCGTAAACGCACCCAAATGCAGAAGCGTAGCACGCCCTGTGAATACCTGATTATATCCCCACCCCATGATGACCAGCAAAACAAATAACAGAACCATCAACAAGGTTGGTGTTTCGCCCAAGGGGGATTTGCACAATTGATCGTAAACAATCCAACCAAATGCCAATGATCCAGCCGAAATCAAAATCCCCTGAAACAGGGACAAATCGGTTTTGCTGGCATCAATCAAATACAACTCGCCACCCGCCCAATAGACAATCATCAACAGCGCCGCACCAGAAAGCCATGTGGAATAACTTTCCCATTTAAACCATGTCAAATGCTCTGGCATACGTTCAGGGGCAACCAGATATTTGCGGATGTGGTAAAAGCCACCGCCATGCACTTGCCATTCTTCCCCATGTGCGCCTTTGGGCAAATCTGGCGCTTGGCGTAATCCCAAATCCAATGCGATAAAATAGAACGACGATCCAATCCATGCGATTGCCGTAATCACATGCAGCCAGCGTACCGCGAATGCCAGCCAATCCCATATAATCGTCAATTCGTATGCCATTGCTCTGCCCTCGATCTTTGCGCTTGGTGCGAAACTATCGTTGTCTGTGATTTTCTTGTATTGTAGAAAATACCCAATCTGTTTCAAGAAAATCGGAATAATGTCGTACTTTGATAATATCAAAACCTTTATTCGCGTCTATGAACTTGGCTCGATGTCAGCAGCTGCGCGGGATCAACGCATTTCGCCTGCTGTGGCCTCTGCACGCATTTCACAACTAGAGGAACACCTAAGCGTCCGTTTGTTTCAGCGCACCACGCGCATGTTGCATCCCACGGAACAGGGTAAACTATTCTATTCTGGTGCAACCCGCGTTTTGGAAGCGGTAGAAGATGCCGAAGCCGCGGTGCAGGATATCACCCAAAACCCGCGCGGAACACTGTATGTGGCAGCCCCACTTGGCATTGGACGGCGTTTAATAGCTCCTGCGATTCCAATGTTCAAACAACAATTCCCATTGATCGACATTCGCTTACGCCTGTCTGATCGACGTGTGGATGTTTTGGCAGAAGGTTTGGATTTGGCGTTCTTCTTGGGCAATCCCGAGGATTCGACATTAAAAATGCGCAAATTTGCGAATTGCGCGCGCCTGTTGTGCGCAGCGCCTGAATACATTGCCGCGCGTGGTGCGCCCGAAAATGTGTCCGCCTTAACCGATGGATCGCACGATTGCCTGAACCTTCGCTTCCCAGGCGCATCTGAATTTCAGTGGCCACTTCTTATCGACGGCACGGTTCAACGCATCGCAGTTAAAGGACCCTATGAAAGTGACGACGGAGACGTCCTAACCAATTGGGCCTTGGAAGGTCATGGAATTGTTTTAAAACCCTTTTTCGAAGTTCAAGAATATTTGAACACTGGCCAACTGGTTCCTATACTAACAGGCATTATGCCAACAGAGGTACGGTTGGGGTGCCTCTATCCGCATCGCAAACGGCAGGATCCCAAAACACGACACTTCATGGATTTCATGGCCCAGCACATTACGACCGCGCTTCAGGAATAATCAACTGCCCCGATAGGTGGAGTATCCATAGGGCGATAATAACAATGGCACGTGATAGTGATCGTTCAGCGCCATTCCAAAGCGAATTGGAATAACGTCCAAAAATTTGGGTTCTGGCCCCGCCTGCCCTGTTGCCAAAAGATAATCACCGGCATGAAACACCAATTCATACTGCCCCAGTTCAAATTGCGATGCAGGCAGGATTTGTTGATCCGTGCGCCCATCTGCGTTTGTTTCCAAACTGATCACATGTTGGCGTGCGTCCCCATCAATGCGGTACAAATCAATCTTAAGTCCCGCCGCGGGACATCCACGCGCTGTATCCAAAACATGTGTTGTTAAAAAACCTGACATCGTGGTCCCCAAGCTGTTTGGGACAGTATTTCGCTTGTTCAACGCATGATCAACAACAATCCGAACACCAAAACAGTTTCAAAAATAATTTGAAAGGCAAACGAATTTTGCGAAAGTACAAGGGAGTGGAACACAACGAAGGAAACACCATGATACGTTACGAACGGGACATGCTGGGGTATGGAGCGACGCCGCCAAATGCAAACTGGCCCAATCAGGCGCGCATCGCGGTGCAATTCGTGATCAATTATGAAGAAGGCGGGGAAAATTGCGTTCTTCACGGGGACGCAGGATCAGAAGCCTTCTTGTCTGAAATCGTTGGTGCGGCTTCGTGGCCTGATCAACGCCATTGGAATATGGAAAGCATCTATGAATACGGCGCGCGCGCTGGTTTTTGGCGTTTGCATCGTCTTTTCACCGAACTGAATATTCCCGCGACCGTTTATGGTGTCGCGACCGCACTTGCGCGTTCCCCTGTTCAGGTGCGCGCGATGCAGGATGCAGGTTGGGAAATTGCCAGTCACGGTTTGAAATGGGTTGAGCATAAGGACATGCCCAAAGAAGAAGAGCGCACCCAAATTCAACAAGCAATCGCGCTGCACACCGAGGTCACAGGCGAACGGCCATATGGGTGGTATACGGGGCGATGCTCGGAAAATACGGTCGCGCTTGTCGCCGAAGACGGTGGATTTGATTATATCTCTGACACTTATGCAGATGATCTCCCGTATTGGATGATGCTGGACGGGCGGGACCAGTTAATTATTCCATACACGCTGGATGCCAATGACATGCGCTTTGCAACGCCACAGGGCTTCAATTCAGGCGATCAATTTTTTCAATATTTGAAAGACAGCTTTGACGCCCTTTATGCAGAAGGCGCGGGCGGACAGCCCAAAATGATGTCCGTCGGTTTGCATTGTCGCTTGATCGGACGGCCGGGTCGCGTGATGGCCTTACGCCGTTTTATGGAGTATGCACAGGCAAAAGAGGGCGTTTGGTTCGCAACGCGCCGCGATATTGCAAAACACTGGATCGAAAATCATCCGCCTGTTCATTTTGATCGACCCAGTCAAATGTCACGCGAAGAATTCATTGACGCATATGGTTCGATTTTTGAGCATTCCGCATGGGTTGCCGAGGGTGCATATGATGGTGAATTGGGTGCTGCACATGACTGCGCCATCGGATTACACAACGCAATGGCACGGGCTTTCAGACGCGCAGATCACAAGGATCGCTTGGCCGTTTTGCGTGCACACCCTGATCTGGCTGGCAAATTGGCGGCAGCAAAACGCCTGACCAAAGAAAGCACATCAGAACAAGCCTCGGCAGGCCTAGACGCATTGACAGATGCAGAGCGGGCGAAGTTCCAAGAACTGAATACACAATACGTGAAAAAGCATGGCTTCCCCTTCATTATCGCCGTGAGGGATCACAGCAAGCAAGGCATTTTGCGTGCATTTGAACGCAGAATTGGGAATGCGACAGAGGATGAATTTGAAGAAGCTTGCAAGCAAGTCGAACGGATCGCAGAGCTGAGATTAAGTGAGATCCTGCCATGAGTATGGAAATCATCATTGAACCGCTTACTGACAAGGCATTCGCCCCATTTGGTGAAATTTTAGAGGCGTCTGGGACACCTGATAAAATCATAAATCAGGGGATGTGTGGACGCCATCATGACCTTGCCACACTGGATTTTGGTAATGGGCGTGCAGGGATAAGTATCTTTGATGCCCAGGTGCGAACACTGCCTTATGAACTAACGATGATGGAGCGCCATCCAGAAGGATCACAAGCTTTTGTCCCGATGTCGTATTTTCCGTTCCTGATCATTGTTGCGGCAGATGCAAATGGCAATCCAGGCAGACCACGCGCCTTTTTATCGAATGCGGGTCAGGGCATCAATTTTCACCGCAACACATGGCACGGTGTTTTGACGCCGCTACATGCACCAGGTCTATTCTGCGTCATAGATCGGATCGGAGAAGGTGCAAATCTAGAAGAATTTTTCTTTGACACACCATATATAGTTGTATCAAAGTCTTAGCAATTCGCCCGAAAAAGAGGCGAAACGCATAAATTACAGTCAATCAGGGGAGACTTATTATGACTGATAAAGCAATGGGAGCGTATAGCGATCCCAACTCAATGCCGCCTATGGGTCAGGCGGTGCCACTTGGCCTGCAACACGTTTTGGCGATGTTTGCATCAAATGTGACACCTTCAATTATCGTGGCAGGCGCCGCAGGATTAGCTTTTGGCAGCGCTGAACAAATCTATCTAATTCAGATGGCCATGCTATTTGCGGGTGTCGCAACGATTTTCCAAACAATGGGCTTTGGTCCAGTGGGCGCACGGATGCCAATCATGCAGGGCACCAGCTTTGCCTTTGTTGGTGTGTTAGCTGGTATTTCAGCGACCCAAGGATTGGGCGTTGCCCTGACTGCCTGTATCATCGGTGGTCTTATCCACTTTGCACTGGGTTCTGTCATTGGACGCATCCGCTTTCTTTTCCCTCCACTTGTCACAGGTTTGGTCATTTTGGCGATCGGTCTTTATTTGATCCCAGTGGGTATCAAATACGCCGCAGGTGGCGCTGCTGATTTCCAAATGGCGGCCGAAAGCTTTGGCTCACTTAAACACTGGACCGTCGCATTGACGGTAATCGTCGTGGCATTGTTGTTTAAGTTTAAAACTTCAGGCGCGCTTTCAAATGCGGCGATCCTTATTGGTTTGCTTGCGGGCTACGCAGTTGCCGCAATGTTGGGCATGGTCAGCCTTGCAGGTTTCCAAAAAGCAAGCTGGGTTACAAGCATTCAGGTCCTACCATATGGCTTTGAATTCAGCTTGGGTGCAGTTATCGCGGTCACATTGGTGTCAATCGTGTCTGCCGTTGAAACTGTAGGCGATGCATCAGCAACAGCAAAAGCAGGCGCAGGACGCGATGCAACGGACGAAGAGATTGCGGGCGCAACATATGCGGACGGTCTGGGAACCGCGGTCGCGGGTGTCTTTGGCGGTTTACCAAACACATCCTTTAGCCAGAACGTCGGCATTGTCGGCATGACTGGCGTCATGAGCCGTCACGTTGTCACCATTGCTGGTGTCATCTTGGTAATCTGTGGTTTGCTACCAAAAATCGGCGCATTGATCGCATCTATGCCACTACCTGTTTTGGGCGGTGGTGTGATCGTTATGTTCGGCATGGTTGCCGCCGCTGGCATGAATGTTTTGTCAGAGGTAAAAATGACACGTCGTAACATGGTAATCATCGCGATTTCATTGACTGCGGGTCTTGGTTTGAACCTTGTTCCAACGGCTGTTCAGTATCTTCCTGGTATTTGGAAAACGCTTGCGACTTCTGCTGTTGCGCCAACGGCTTTCCTTGCCATTGTGCTGAACCAAATCCTACCAGAGGATATGGAATAAACCATTTTAATAATCTAACTGTCAGGCCCCGCGCTATGCGGGGCTTTTTTTCTTGAAAATTGGTTCAGATGGCGCAACTCTGAACGTATGAATAACCTGACACCCTTTCCTGGTACGAACGCACATCATGTTGTTGCGTTTCATCGCACCGAACTTAGCGTAATTCTATCACTCTATGGTCAGATGGTAGCAGCGGGCGAATGGCGGGATTATGGAATTTCATCGTTAAAAGAAGTCGCCGTCTTTTCAATATTTAGGCGCACAGCGGAACAACCCCTGTACAGAATTGAAAAACGCCCAAAGCTGCGCAGCAAACAGGGCGAATACAGCGTTATCGGTATGGATGGTCAAATCCTAAAACGCGGTCATGATTTGAAAACGGTTCT
>CAXACF010000015.1:0-12019 GCA_963967125.1 uncultured Rhodobacterales bacterium
GCCTGCATACGCTGACTGTACTGTTTCCACAGATCATAGCTCGCGCGGTTACACGCCGCCTGCATCATGTGCATTGTCTGTGCTTCCCACGCATGGGTTTCGCCAGTTTTACGTGATTTATAGAAACCACCGATTGGCAAAATCCCATCGGCTTGCCAGCCCGCATTGTGGATTTCAACAGATTTCTTTTGGATGCCTGACACACCAATTCCTGAAATACGGCTGATCAACCCTGGGAAATATTCGGCACACATCGCACGCGAAAGGCCAACCGCTTCAAAGTTCAAACCACCGCGATAGGACGAAATGACAGAGATACCCATTTTCGCCATGATTTTTAGCAAACCTTGGTCAATCGCTTCGCGATAGCGGCTCATCGCTTCGGTCAACGGACCGTTCAACAATCCGCGATCAATGCGATCTGCCAATGTGTCTTCTGCCAGATAGGCGTTCACAACGGTTGCACCACAGCCGATCAAAACGGCAAAGTAATGCGGATCAATACATTCCGCGGAACGCACGTTCAATGAACAGAATGTGCGCAATCCACGACGTGTCAGATGCGAATGCACAGCAGAGGTTGCCAAAATCATTGGCATTGCTGTTTTACCATCACCCGATGCGATATCTGTTAGGACCAAGTGGCCCGCACCTGAACGCACCGCATCCTCGGCCTCGCTGCGAATACGCTCTAGCGCGTCGCGCAAAGCATTTTCACCAACGCTTGGGTCAAAGGTACAGTCGATTGACACCATATCCGCGTTGAAATTCTCCATCAAAACGTCCCATTGGGCGTTGCCAACAAATGGACTATCCAAAACCAAGATTTCGGTTTGCGCGCTGCTTTCGTCCAACACGTTTTTCAGGTTACCGAACCGTGTTTTCAGCGACATCACACGGAATTCACGCAAACTATCAATCGGTGGGTTTGTCACCTGAGAGAAATTTTGACGGAAATAATGGCTAAGCGGGCGATACTTTTTCGACAGGACCGCAGATGGCGTGTCGTCACCCATGGATGCCAATGTTTCTTTGCCGTCCTCTGCCATTGGGGCAAGGATTTGTTCAATCTCTTCAATGCTGTAGCCAGCGGCGATCTGACGTTTGCGCAACTCCTCACCGCTGAACAGTTGCTTTTCAGTGACTTGAGCCAACGCTTCATCAAGGTCTTTGATTTTGCCAACCCACTCACCAAATGGCTGGGCCGCGGCCAATTTATCTTTGATCTCGGTGTCGTGGTACAATGTGCCTTCGGCCATATCGACCGCCAGCAACTGACCCGGGCCAAGCGCGCCTTTTTCGCGCACAATCGCCTCATCCGTGGGAACCATGCCCACCTCGGACCCTGCGATCAGCAGACCATCACCCGTGATAACATAGCGCAATGGGCGCAAACCATTGCGATCCAGACCCGCACAGACCCAGCGCCCGTCTGTCATGGCAAGTGCCGCAGGACCATCCCATGGTTCCATCACAGAGTTGCAATAGGAATACATATCACGCCATGCTTGTGGCAGATCTTTGGCCTGTTTTGACCAGCTTTCTGGGACCAACATGGTTTTCGCCATTGGCGCATTACGACCTGCGCGCACCAAAACCTCAAACACCGCATCCAATGCAGCCGAATCTGATGATCCACCTGGGATGATTGGTTTGATATCTTCCGCCATATCGCCAAATGCAGAGGACGCCATGCGGATTTCATGGCTTTTCATCCAGTTCACGTTGCCCTTAAGCGTGTTGATTTCACCGTTGTGCGCCAACATACGGAACGGTTGTGCCAACCACCACTGTGGGAATGTGTTTGTTGAATAACGCTGGTGATACAATGCAAACGCGGATTCAAAGCGTTCGTCCATCAGATCGGGATAGAACACAGCAACCTGTTCCGCCAACATCATGCCCTTGTAAATAATGGAACGGCATGACAGCGACGCAAGGTATAGGCCATTGATGCCTGCAGCAGCCGCAGCCTTTTCAATGCGGCGGCGGATTACATACAGTTCGCGTTCGAATGTTTCCTCATCCACGCCCTTGCTGTTTGAGATTAGAATTTGTTCAATCTCTGGGCGGGTCGCGTTCGCCTTATCGCCAAGGCAATCAACCTCAACAGGAACATGACGCCAACCATAGATGAAATAACCCATGCGTAGAATTTCGCTTTCTACGATTGTGCGGCATGTCTCTTGGGCGCCGAAATCTGTACGGGGTAAAAAGACCTGACCAACCGCAATCAATTCGCCTTTGCGTGGTTCGTGACCTGTGCGGCGCACCTGATCATAGAAAAACGGAACGGGGATTTGCACGTGAATACCCGCACCATCACCTGTTTTACCGTCCGCGTCCACAGCACCACGGTGCCAAACAGCCTTCAGCGCCGCGATCCCGTTTTCGACAACCTTACGGCTTGGCTTACCATCAATTGATACGACCAAACCCACCCCACAAGAGGCGTGTTCATACTCTTCGCGATACAGACCGTTTTCTGCCATCCATTGGCGCTTGGCTTCTTCTGCGGCGACCCAGTTTTTATCAAATTTTGTCATTTCAGTCTCCCAAGGTGCGTGGCACCCTATTAGGTAATTTTTAACGTTTGCACCGACGTCATACCGACGCGATACCGACGTGAAACATATGGTTATTCAGCGGCGATCGTTTGTTTGGATTCTAGGTCCGCGATGATGGCATCTGCGGCCTCGCGTCCATCGCGAATTGCCCACACAACAAGTGAGGCACCGCGCACAATATCACCCACGGCATAGACACCCTCAAGGTCCGTGCGACCCGTGCCATACTCGGCCTTGATCGTTCCCCAGCGGCTGACTGGTAGTTCAGGTTGATCCCAAAGCGTTGGCAAATCTTCTGGTGTGAAACCCAATGCTTTCACAACAATGTCCGCCTCGATCAAAAACTCGCTGCCCTGCATCACCTCGGGTGTGCGACGACCAGAGGCATCTGGCGCCCCAAGGCGCATACGCTGCGCGACAACGCCTGTGACCTTGCCTGATTGCTGGCCAGGGTTTGCAAAATCCGTAACGTTGTTGTCCGATACAAACCCCAATGGCGCAGATAGCCATTCAAACACTGCGCCTTCTTCTTCGGCATTTTGTACTTCGCGTTGTGATCCCGGCATGTTGTCACGGTCACGGCGATACATCACAGTTACCTTTTCGGCACCTTGACGCAGCGCTGTGCGCGCACAGTCCATTGCCGTGTCACCACCGCCGATGACAACCACGCGTTTACCCGCAGCATTCAGGGTGCCATCGTTGTGTTCCGGCACATCATCCCCAAAATTCGCCTTGTTCGACGCAGTTAGATAGCCCAACGCCTGAACGTTCCCTGTTAGGTCGTTGCCATAGGTGCTGTCGTCCAATTCGCGCAATTTATAGACCCCTGTCGCGATCAGAATGGCGTCATGCTTTTCACGCAATTCTTCAAATGTGATGTCCACACCAACATTTGTGTTCAGCTGCATATCAATGCCGCCTTCTGCAAACTGCCCTGTGCGACGTTCAATCACGTATTTTTCTAACTTAAAGGAAGGAATACCATAGGTAAGCAAACCACCCATACGATCATAACGGTCATAAACTGTTACCTGGTATCCAGCGCGGCGCAAACGATCCGCGGCGGCCATACCACCCGGACCTGCACCGATGATACCGATGCTTTGCGTCAATTCAGCAGCGGGTGAAATCGGTTTGACCCAGCCATTTTCCCAAGCCGCTTCTGTAATGTACTTTTCAACGGCCCCAATCGTTACGGTCTCGTGGCCTGATTGTTCGATCACACAGTTACCTTCACACAAACGGTCTTGTGGACAGATGCGTCCGCATACCTCTGGAAAAGTGTTCGTCATTTGCGAGGTTTCATAGGCCTCTTGCAAACGACCTTCGGCCGTCATGCGCAACCAGTCAGGGATGTTGTTGTGCAAAGGGCAGTGCGATTGGCAATACGGTACGCCACATTGGCTACAACGACTCGCTTGTTCCTTTGCCTTTTCGGCTGCGAACTCAGCATAGATTTCGTTAAAATCTTTGTTCCGCGTCTCTGCGGCGCGTTTTTGCGGCATCTCGCGATCGATTTTCACAAATTTCAACATTGGCTGTTTTGCCATGATTGCCTCCTAACTGAGTTTCATGCGTCGTCTACACCATGAACAATTGCAATAAAAGTCATTAATGCTGACCTTTTATTGCAAGCCACACCATGCGTAAATCCCAACGGGCATAAAATTAGAGAATTTTAGGTCCGAATCGGACTTAATATAGGAAATGCAAAGTTTGGTTTTCTAGCGTATATCGAATACCAAAGACAGCGTTGGACAGACTATGACCCTATTTAATCTTATAATTATCTCAATAATTCAGGGTATTACGGAATTTTTACCAATTTCATCAAGTGCGCATTTGATTTTGCTTCCGCAGGCGGTTGGCTTTGATGATCAGGGGCAAATTATTGATGTCGCAGTACATCTGGGGACGCTCATCGCTGTGGTCCTATATTTTTGGGGCGATGTGAAAAATGCATTTTTTGGTTTTTTGGGGCTGTGCAGGGGGCAATTACACACCCGAAACGCCCATTTGGCAGTGGCACTAACCATCGCAACGATTCCCGCAATCATCTTTGGCGCGATCCTAAAACTTAGCGGGGCATCAGACGCCATGCGCGATAGCATCGCGATCATTGGATGGACTATGTTGTTGTTTGGTATTCTTTTATGGTGGGCAGATAGCAAGATGCCGATGTCGCGACATGCCGAAACATGGACATTTAAACATGCTATCGTCCTTGGGATGTGGCAGGCGCTTGCGCTTATTCCCGGTACATCGCGCTCTGGCATCACCATCACAGGTGCGCGCCTGCTGGGGTACAAACGCATCGACGCCGCGCGTCTGTCGATGTTAATGTCCATTCCCACAATCATCGCCGCGGGCGGAATGGAAACATTGGACGTCATTGGCCAAAAATCATCTGTGCCGCTGGGTGACATATTACTGGCAGTATTATTTTCCGCCGTCGCTGCGTTTTTGGCACTATCGCTTATGATGCGCTGGCTACGGCGCGTCAGCTTTACGCCCTATGTCATTTATCGGGTGATCCTGGGCCTTGGATTACTAGGGTTGGCCTATTTTTAACGATTGTGTTATTGCGGTCCCCACGCCAAATTGTAGTTGTGGCAAAGGAAAGAGCAGATGAAAAAAGTTTTGGTTCTAAACGGTCCCAACATCAACATGCTGGGCAAACGTCAACCCGAAGTTTATGGGTACGAAACACTTGCCGATATTGAACAAAACTGCGTGAACGTTGGCGCCGATTTGGGTTTGGACGTAACCTGCAAACAGTCCAATTATGAAGGCGAATTGATCACATGGATCCAAGAGGCCCGTGAAGAGTTTGACGCCATCGTGATGAACCCAGCCGCATACAGCCACACGTCAATCGGTATCTTGGACGCACTCCATGCATTCGAAGGGGCCGTGATCGAGGTACATATTTCGAACATCCACAAACGCGAAGATTTCCGTCATCATTCGTACGTTTCATTGCGCGCCGATGGTATTGTGGTTGGCTGCGGAACACATGGTTATGAATTGGGACTGCGACAGGCGGCGCATCTACTGTCCAAATAAACTACGCGCGGCGCAAACGCAGGGCGTTCGTTACCACGCAGATTGATGAAATCGCCATGGCGGCACCTGCCAACATCGGGTTCAGCATCCCAAATCCGAACGGTACCGCCACGCCCGCTGCAACTGGGATCAAAACCACATTGTAACCAAAGGCCCAGATTAGGTTCTGTTTAATGTTCGCCATTGTAGCTTTTGCCAATTTTTGTGCCACCAAAACACCTGCCGGATCACCACCGACCAAAACCACATCACTGCTTTCAATCGCGATGTCGCTGCCCGTTCCAATTGCAATCCCAACATCAGCCTGCGCCATGGCGGGAGCGTCATTCACGCCATCGCCCAAAAATGCGGTAGTTCCGTGTGATTGCTGCAATGCTTTAACCAGATTGGCCTTGTCCGCCGGCAATGTTTGGGCGTGATATGTGGCTATGTCCAGCTGATCGGCAACAGCCTGCGCCGCTGCATTCTGATCGCCCGTGATCATTACCGGTTGTATCCCGTGCTGTTTCAATGAGGTTATTAACGCGGGCGCTTTGGGGTGGATTTCATCATGAACGGCATAAACACCCACTACATCGTTTCCCTTTGCCACGTAGATCAGCGAGGCGGCCTTTGGGCCAGTCACATTAGGTACTAAAATTCCCGCCTCGCTCATCATCATGGCTGATCCGATCTGCCAGATGACGCCATCGATCGACCCCGCAACACCGCGCCCACGCTCTGCGCGGAAATCTTGAACCTCCATCAGCGTGGCACCACTGTCCCGCGCGATTGCCTCCATGGCTTTGGCAATCGGGTGCGTGCTTCGGGACTGAAGCGAGGCAAGTTCTGAGGCATGTTCGTGAATCCGGTATAAGGGAGCGACACTTGGGCGACCAACCGTAAGCGTGCCGGTTTTATCCAACGCAATCGCCTTCACATCGGCCAGCAGTTGCAAACCATCGCCACGGCGAAACAAAACCCCCAAATCTGCGGCACGGCCTGTACCGACCAAAATTGACGTAGGCGTCGCAAGACCAAGCGCACATGGGCAGGCAATGATCAGCACGCTGACCGCCGCGATAATGGCCGAATTAACACCTGCATCTGGCGCAAGAAAACGCCACCCAAAAAAGGTTACCAATGCGATAAACAAAATCGCAGGCACAAAGATGCGTATCACCACATCCAAATGTTTTTGAACAGGAAGTTTGGTGGCCTGCGCATCCTGAACCAAACGGACAATGCCCGCCAACATCGCGGTGGCACCGACACCGGTTGTTTTGATGTCCAATGTCCCATCTTGATTGACGGTGCCCGCAATCACACGATCCCCAATGGATCGAACAACGGGCATCGGTTCACCCGTTAGCATGGCCTGATCAACATAACTTTCGCCCGCGATCACCGCACCATCAACTGGGATTTTTTCACCCGCCTTAACGCGCACAATGGCGCCTTTTTGCACCTGATCAATCGGAATTTCGGAAAACCCATCCTCGGTTTTGATCCAGGCCGTTTGGGGTTGAAGCCCGATCAATCGTTCTATCGCGGCACCTGCCTGTCCTTTGGCGCGACTTTCCATAAAGCGCCCGAATAAGATCAAGGTAATGATGACACCAGCAGCCTCGAAATACAGAAAATGTTGATCACTGGGCAATAGGTCGGGCGCAAACACAACACAGGTTGAATACCCCCATGCGGCCAATGTCCCAAGTGCCACCAATGAATTCATTTCGGGCGCACCTTTTAACAATGCCCGCAGCCCAATGGTATAGAACGCGCGCCCGGGCCAAATCATCACAGCCGAAATCAACAGAAATGACATCAATGCCCAACGATTCATCCCGATAAAGCTATGAACGAAGACATGGATTGGTGGATAAATGTGCCCGCCCATTTCAACGACAAAAACAGGAAACGTAAGCAGCGCCGCCCAAATTGCACGCCGAAAATCCATGTTTCGGATAGGCTGAGTTTCACCTTGCTGCTCCACCTGTCCAACGAATCCCGCGCGTTCAATAATTTCCAAAAATTCATCTGGGGTAGCCGTTCCAGCGACAAATTCGACCCAGATGCTTTGCGCCACGCGGTTCAAACTGGCGGCGGTGACGGATGGATGGTCAATGATTTCACGCTCTAACGCATCGGCCTGTACGCCCGCTTGGATATCCGCAATCTGAATCATGACTTTATCAATTTTTGCTGGATACCCTGCAGCCTGCAAAGCCTGTTGAAACTCTTTAGGCGCCAGTACTGTATCCACACGCGCGGAATGCGTAGCAAGATTCACAATGGCCTGCGTATCGCCCAAGGCATTCAACGCACGTTCTGCGCGTCCAGCACAGCCTGCACAGGTCATATTTTGGATCGATATGTTGAACGAAGTCATGGAATATCCTTGGATACCACTTACTTAGCGAATTAAATCTGTATTTAATAGAGGTTGAAGCACGGCAATCGCTTTCCCTAGGTTTTTAAATTGGGTATCACACAGCATGACTTGGACACTACCTAACGTTTTGACAATCCTTCGACTGCTGGCAGCACCTGCAGTCGCCCTGATGTTTTTATATTTTACCCGTCCTTATGCGGACTGGTTCGCCCTAGTCTTGTTCGTGTCTGCCGCATTGACCGATTGGTTTGATGGCTACCTTGCCCGCGCCTGGGGCCAAGAAAGCAAATTTGGCGCAATGCTGGATCCAATTGCAGACAAGGCAATGGTCGTTATCGCCCTAATGATCATTGTTGGATATTCATCCATGTCACCTTGGCTTGTCCTGCCTGTCACTGTGATCCTGTTTCGTGAGGTGTTCGTTTCAGGACTGCGCGAATTTCTTGGCGACACGGCTGGCACGTTGAAAGTAACAAAACTGGCTAAATTAAAAACAACCGCCCAAATGATTGCGATCGCAACCCTATTTTCACAGGGTGTTTTTGAACACTATGTGGGAATGTCCACATATGGCATGAATGACGACATCATCACAGGGATCATTGCAGGGGATGTTGTGGATGAACTTGGGTTAGTATGGAAGTTAGAGGCAATGTATTGGTCTGGCCAAATTGGTCTCTGGTTGCTTTGGATCGCAGCGGCATTAACATTAATCACGGGTATTGATTACTTTACCAAGGCACTGCCACATTTAAAGGATGACACATGATTGAGCTGGTTTATTTCGCATGGGTGCGCGAACGCATCGGCGAGGCACGTGAAAACCATGAAACAAACGCAAAAACCGTTCGGGATTTGATTGAGGAATTGAAACAAAAAGAAGAGCGCTACGCCGTCGCATTTTCCGATCTCAGCGCCATTCGCGTGGCCATCGATCAGGACCTTGTCGACATGGACAGTTCCATAGAAAACGCGAAAGAAGTTGCGTTTTTCCCACCGATGACAGGTGGGTAATATGAAAATTTCTGTGCAGGCCGAGCCATTTGATTATGGCGCATTGTCAAACGAATTTGCCCAAGGTCATACGCATGTGGGCGCGGTTGTCACATTTTGTGGAATCGTGCGCGATGATGAATTGGGCGGCCTAAGCACCATGGAAATTGAACATTATCCCGGAATGACCGAAAAGGCGATTACAGCCCACGCCAAAACTGCAAAAGACCGATTTTCGCTTGCCGAAGTTTTGGTGATCCATCGGCATGGTTCGCTGAAACCGGGGGAAATGATCATGATGGTTGCAACAGCAGCGCCGCACCGAAATGATGCATTCCAAGGGGCCGAATTTTTGATGGATTATTTGAAGTCACGTGCGCCGTTTTGGAAAAAGGAAATCGTGAACGGCGAACCCCGCTGGGTTGACGCAAAACCCGAGGACGAAGACGCCCTATCGCGTTGGTAAATCACTCTTTGGGCGCTGAAATCTTTTCGATATAAGCACGCAGCTCTTCTGCCTCTAACCGCGCTTCGCGCAGGCCATCCATTGCGGCACGCAATTCCGCATCTGTTTGGGTTAGCTGACTTGTCAATTCCGCCTCGCGTTGTTGCAAATAGGTGATTGCCTGATCACGCGTTTCTTCGGCTTCATGAAGTTCTTGCGCCATTTTTTCAAATTCACCCAAGTCCGCTTTGGACACGCGCGTAAAGCGGCGCAGCAGCCAGTGCGAAAACCAACCCAAAGCAAAGGCCACAAATAAAACTGCCGAAATGGCGATGATGAATTCAAGTCTATTCATGATCTGTACCTTCAGGGTGATCGTGTTGATGTGTGTCTATTAAACGGAATTCAATACGGCGGTTTTTTTCACGTCCCTCTTCCGTTTCATTGTCTGCGATTGGATCGGCTTCGCCATATCCATTCGCGACGAAAGATGATGTTAGGACGCGACGGCGCTGCAATTCGTTCAGGATAGAGGTCGCACGCGATTGGCTGAGTCCCAAATTCATTTCAGCGCGCCCTTGGCTATCAGTATACCCAGCAATTTCCAGTGGTATTTCACCGCATTCACGCAAAACATCAGCAATATCATCCAACACCTGATGGGCCGTCAAATCGACGCGATCTGAGCTTGGCTCAAAATTAATTTTCCGCGCTGAAGTCAATGCACCGATATCGGCGATACATTCATCTGCGGATGGACCCAAGGGTTCCTCGTGATGGGGTTCTTCCAAAGTATCTATAGACAGCGACAAAGCCTGATATTGTGATAACTTATCTTGGAACAATCCCGTAATTTGCGCGTTCAAGGTGTCATCATAAGTTTGACCGGAAATCTCAGCCCCGCCCGAAGATAAAATAGCACTGCCTTGGCGCAGGTTTGCCATTGCCTCAATGGCGGTCAGCGCGTGGACCGTGCGATCATCGTCGTATGCATCATCCAACCGAACGGAAAGATGCACGTTATCCTTTCCAAAGCGGGCCTCAGCCATGCTTTGAACCATATCTTTGGCAACTTCTGTTGGTAGAATTCCACGCAGCTGAACATTTCGTTCTGGGCTGAGCGTGATTAAGAAGTCTGGTGCAAAATTCACTTCTTTATCGGGTTCGGGTCGCTTGGCTTGCAACATGTACTCTTTCGGCAGATCACGACCTAGCTTGGATTTTACACGGCTAAACAACTCCGCATCTGTATCCTTTGAGACCAGCAATTTAACCTCAGTTCCCAAAACTGTGGCTGTCGCCTCTTGGAATTGATCAACGGCTCCTAATGTCGCGAAAACAGTTTCCTTCCACGCGGCCGTTGGTCTACCCAGACCCATCTGACAATCCCGTTTGATATCAAAATTCAAATTCGCCGCCATGGATTGAAATTCATCCAAGGTTGCTTCCTCTTGGAACGTGCACACCGAAATCTCTTTTGTAGTGCCTGCCTTTGAAACCGAAAATACAAATGGGGCTATGACACGGCGGGGTGCGTTGATTGTTATATCGGTTATAAGTTCGCCCGAGGCGATCATGCCAATTTGACGTTCAAACACCTGACCCTGCGCATAGTCATCCGCGACCAAATTTCCCCGAATTTCCCCAGTCATAACTGTCAATTTCGCAGTATCAGTCAATGATAGGAGTTCGACCGACGCACGGACCGCCATTGGCCAACTTTCAGCCACGGGAAAATCAGCGGTTTGCAATAATTGTGAAACTTGTGCCTCGGCCCCGACTGCGCCGTTGATAGAGGCGATCAAACTATCGACGCCATAACGCGCAGGCAGCATTCCCATCAATGAAACGGACTTGCCCGTCCTGAGGATTTCAAGTTTGAATTCTGGGGGTGTGATTTCGACACTATCGATGACGTTCATTTGGTCGATCACACGCGCCGCATCAACCATTGTGCCAGCTGCGCTTTTGGCCTTAAAACGCATCGCCTCAGAAGGCGCATTTCCGATCACGAACACCTGCAAACCTTCTGTTTCGACATCTGCCCAATGATACCCTGCCTCAGACAGTGCGCGACGCACATCTGTTTCGGTTGTCTCTTCAATCAAATTCACAGCTAAGATTGCGGCAAAAACACTAAGGCCCGCGCCGATCAGCAAAAATGCGAATGAAAACACCAATGTCGATAGTCGCATGTTATGCCCTGATTGCTCCCTGCAAAACTGATAATCAGATCAGCACACACTTGCAATCATAGCATTGCGGCGATGGCGAAAAACAGCACAACAATCAATCCTGCATCTCGATTGGAACGAAACAGTAGCATCAAACGGATCGGATCGTTTGCATCAAACCTTTTCATCTGCCAACGCAGATGCATCCAAAATGCAGGCATCGCCAACATCGCGATCAATGTCGAAAATACCTCACGTTCAGCGCACGCCAAATACGTTGCGATGCCAAGTAAAATCGCCGATAGGATCGAAAACGCAAACAACCATGTTGGCGTCCGGTCCGCAAATAAACGCGCAGTGGATTTTACACCAATCAAAGCATCATCTTCACGATCCT
>CAXACF010000016.1:0-11978 GCA_963967125.1 uncultured Rhodobacterales bacterium
ATCTGGGCGCGCGGTGGCAGGACGATCTGGCCCTGGTCAGGCGACAGCTCCCCCCGGATCAGCCGGAAGAGCGTCGTCTTTCCTGTCCCGTTCCGCCCGACGAGACCGATCCGCGCGCCAGATGGTATCTGTGCTGAGGCCCCGTCGAAGAGGGGCCTGCCGACCATTTGAAATCCGAGATCCTGGATCGTGAGCATGGCGCCCGGCTAGCAGAGGGTCGGGCCCGGGGTGATGGGACGCGTTTGGGATGCCCGCAGAAAACGCGGCCATGGCAATTGGGGGTCACCCCAAAGAATGGACCTATTCCAACATCGCAACGATGAAAGATCAGATGAAGCCACTTGGGCTTTCAATTGATTGGAGCCGTGAATTTGCCACCTGTGACCCCGAATACTATGGCCAGCAGCAGGCACTATTCCTTGATTTTCTAGAGCATGGGTTGGTCTATCGCAAAAACGCCGTGGTCAACTGGGACCCAGTGGACATGACCGTTTTGGCCAACGAACAGGTTGAAAATGGCCGAGGCTGGCGTTCGGGCGCGATTGTTGAGCGTAAAGAACTGACACAGTGGTTCTTTAAAATTTCAGAGCATGCCGAGGATTTGCTGGGCGCAATTGACGGTTTGGATGATTGGCCCGCCAAAGTGAAATTGATGCAGCAAAACTGGATCGGCAAATCACGCGGTTTGGAGTTTGCCTTTGATCTGATCGATGGCCCAGAGGGGCATGAGGATATCGCCGTTTACACAACACGTCCCGATACATTATTGGGCGCATCCTTTGTGGGGATTTCGGCGGATCATCCACTGGCCCGTCATTTGGAAAAATCAAACCCCGAAATTGATGCCTTTAATAAAGAATGCCGTCAGATGTCCACATCTGAGGCCGACATGGAAAAGGCCGAGAAAAAGGGCTACGACACAGGTCTGCGCGTGCGTCACCCGCTAAACCCTGATTGGGAATTGCCTGTTTGGATCGCAAATTTCATTCTGATGGATTATGGAACGGGCGCGATTTTCGCGTGTCCCGCACACGACCAGCGCGATTTGGATTTCGCACGCAAATACGATTTGCCCGTAACAGACACCTTTTATGCGTTGGACGATGAAACACCCGTTGAAAACACGGCCTTCGTTCCCGCAAAATCCGAAAAGGTAAAATGGGTTAACCATTTTGCAGGTCTGGATGTTGCAACAGGGGATCAGGCCATCGCCGCAACAATCGAATTTGCCGAAAACGCAGGCTGGGGCAAAGGTGTCACAAAATTCCGTCTGCGCGATTGGGGTCTTAGCCGTCAGCGCTATTGGGGCTGTCCGATTCCTGTTGTGCACTGCGACAGCTGTGGTGTTGTTCCCGAGAAAAAGGAAAACTTGCCCATCCGTTTGCCTGACGATGTCAGCTTTGACAAACCGGGGAACCCGCTTGATCGCCATCCAACATGGCGCCAATGTGCGTGTCCTACTTGCGGTCAGGAGGCACTGCGCGAAACCGATACGATGGACACATTCGTTGACAGTTCATGGTATTTCGCACGCTTTACTTCACCACGTGCAGACACGCCAACAACTGCCGATGACATCGCCTATTGGATGAATGTGGATCAATATATTGGCGGCATCGAACACGCGATTTTGCACCTGCTTTATTCGCGCTTTTTCGCACGTGCGATGCAAATCTGTGGCCACCTACCCCAAAGTGCGGTTGAACCCTTTAACGCGCTATTCACCCAAGGCATGGTGACCCACGCAATCTATAAACGTGATGGTCAGGATGGTCGACCCGTTTACTATTACCCTGAACAGGTCGACCTGCGCGAGGGTAAGGCGTTTTTGATCGAGGATGGATCAGAGGTGGACATCATTCCATCCGCGAAAATGTCAAAATCAAAAAACAACGTCGTTGATCCGCTGGCGATCATTGACGCCTTCGGTGCCGATACAGCCCGTTGGTTTGTTTTGTCCGACAGCCCGCCCGAACGTGACGTGGAATGGACCGCATCAGGCGCAGAGGCCGCCGCAAAACATTTGGGTCGCGTATATCGGCTTGCCTTGGATTGTGCGGGGTCTACAACCTCTGCAAATGAGGAAGATAAGGTATTGCTGAAGGAAACGCACAAGGCGATCCACGACATCACGCAGGGTATCGAAAGTTTCGGTTTCAATGCCGCGATTGCGCGTCTTTACGGATTTACAAACACTGTTGCGAAATCCAAGGCAGGATCTGAAACCAAGGCCGTGGCCATGCGCACCCTTGCACAAATGATGGCCCCCATGACCCCACATTTGGCCGAAGAAGTTTGGTCCATGTTGGGCGGTGAAGGATTGGTCATCAACGCAGCATGGCCCAAGGCGGACCCTGCGTTGCTGGTCGATGACGAAGTGACGATGCCGATACAAGTCAACGGAAAACGACGCGCGGAAATCAGCGTGGCCAAAGACATGTCAAAAGAAGAGGTTGAAAAACTTGCTCTTGCGCAGGATGCTGTGGTGCGGGCGCTTGACGGGGCAAGCCCCAAGAAGGTGATCGTTGTCCCCGGACGGATCGTGAATGTGGTTATCTGACCGAAGACGCTTTTTAGCACTAAGTGGCGCATTTTTAGCGGGCTGCGGATTGCAGCCTGCAAATCAAATGCAGTCGGTTGATCAGATATTATCGTCAATCACACTGGAAACACCGCGTGACCGACGGTCATTCTATTTTCGAAACGCGCTTGAAGATCGATTGGGCGCGTCTGATTCCGCGCCCCGATATGGCCTGTCCTATCAACTTAGCTCAGCAGCATCGCGGTCTGCGATCGCACCAGATGGTCGCTCATTGCGTCAACAGGTTGAAGGTACTGTGACATTCATGTTGCGTGATCTGACGAATAATGCGGTCGTCTACACCCAAAACAGGCGCGCGTTTGTGGGGTATTCCACCAACGGATCCTCCGCAGCCACCCAAGCCGCCGCACGGGACGCAGAACGCCGTTTGATGCATCAATTGGCGGATGAAGTTATTCGTGATTTGATGTTCTATGGTGCCACATGAAACTGAATGGGCGCGACATATCAGCATTGGTTGCGAAACCCGATGATCGCACACCTGCAGTTTTATTTTATGGCGCGGATGCCATGCGTGTCGCGCTAAAGCGTGAAGAATATCTGAAAAACCTACTTGGCCCGAATGCCGACGAAGAAATGCGCCTTGCCCGCTTTAGCGCGAGCGAACTTAAAAAAGAACCCGCGATGTTGCAGGATGCCTTAAAGGCCCAAGGGTTTTTCCCAGGGCAGCGGGCCGTATTCATCGAAGAGGCGGCCGATGCAGTATCCAAAATCGTGATGGATGGGATCGCCGCATGGGAACAAGGCGATGCAACCATTGTTGTGACCGCAGGTCAGCTAAAGCCAAGCTCATCCTTGCGCAAAGGATTTGAAGGACACAGCAGCGCGAAATGCGCCCCAATCTATGACAATCCCCCAACCCGCGCAGAAATTGAGGCGGACTTGAAAAAAGCAGGCCTTGCGCATGTTCCAATGGAGGCGATGGATACGTTAAACGCATTGGCGCGCGATTTGGAACCGGGTGATTTTCGCCAAACGCTGGAAAAACTAGCGCTCTATAAATATGAGGACGATACGGCCGTCAGCACGCAGGATATCGAGGCTTGCGCTCCAACCTCTGCCGAAGCTGAATTGGACGATATCCTAAACATTGTGGCCAGCGGGCGTGCGGACCAAATTGGACCCGTTATGAAGCGACTAAGGGATCAGGGGATTCAACCCGTCACCCTAACCATTGGTGCTGCGCGTCATTTCAAAACACTGTTTTCCGCAGCATCTGATCCGGGCGGTGCGGCAAACGGGGTTGGGAAACTGCGCCCCCCCGTCTATGGACCACGGCGCGATATGATCGTGCGACAGGCGCAGCATTGGGGCGGACGAAAGTTACAGGACGCCTTGACCGTTTTAACCGATCTTGATTTGCAACTACGCTCAGCAGGGCAACGCGCCCCCGCGATGGAATTGGTCGAACGCAGCCTGATCCGTCTGGCCATGATGGCACGGCGGTAATCCACAATCACCAATGCAGTGTCGGTTGGAAACAACACCGCAACAAATCACGCAAACACCGACGTAATACCGACATGACACCGACGTTATACCGACGTGTGTTTTTGGCATGAAAAAACCCGCCACACGACCGTGTAGCGGGTTCAAATTTTTACCTGTTCAGGGAATTAGTTATTGGCGTTCAGGCCAATATCACCACCCATCGCCACCATGTCAGACAACAGCTTGGCTGCGTCATCAACTGGGCCAGGTTCGTTCACGAAAACCTCTTTCGCAGTATTCAAAGCGGCGCGTGCCTCTTCAAGAATTGCGTCAAATGTTTCCTGTGTCATTTCCTCGCGTGGCAAGGCACGTTCGGCCAAAACAGATAGGTTCTCACCGATTTCAGCGAAGCCGCCGGTGACAACATATTCTTGTGTTCCGCCTGTGCTTTCGACACGCAAAATGCCTGGGCGTAGCGTGGTGATCAGAGGCGCATGACCTGGCATTGCCGTCATGTCACCATCCGCACCTGGGATTTGAACCGACGTCACCTCGAGCGACGCAACGCGACGCTCTGGGCTGACTAGGTCAAATTGCATTGTGTCTGCCATTTAGGCCTCCTTTAGGCCGCGTCTGCCGCCATTTTTTCGGCTTTTGCGATCACTTCGTTGATGCCACCAACCATGTAGAAGGCACCTTCTGGCAAGTGGTCATACTCACCAGCAACAACCGCTTTGAACGATGAGATTGTGTCATCTAGTGGGACCTGAACACCGTCAGAACCTGTGAACACTTTCGCAACGTCGAATGGCTGTGACAAGAAACGCTGGATCTTACGTGCACGTGCAACTGTCAATTTGTCTTCTTCTGACAATTCGTCCATGCCCAAGATCGCGATGATGTCTTGAAGTGATTTGTAGCGCTGCAAGATACCTTGAACAGAACGCGCAACTTCATAATGCTCTTCACCAACAACGGATGGGTCCATCAGACGTGATGATGAGTCAAGTGGGTCAACCGCAGGGTAGATACCAAGTTCTGAAATCGCACGTGACAAAACAGTTGTCGCATCCAAGTGCGCAAATGTTGTCGCAGGCGCCGGGTCAGTAAGGTCATCCGCTGGAACATAAACCGCCTGGATCGATGTAATCGAACCATTTTTGGTTGATGTAATACGTTCCTGCATCGCACCCATGTCTGTTGCCAATGTTGGCTGGTAACCCACGGCTGATGGGATACGACCCAATAGCGCAGACACCTCAGAACCCGCCTGAGTAAAGCGGAAGATGTTGTCAACAAAGAACAAAACGTCTGTACCTGACTGGTCACGGAACTGTTCCGCCAATGTCAAACCTGTCAACGCAACACGTGCACGCGCTCCGGGAGGTTCGTTCATTTGACCATAAACAAGCGCCACCTGAGAGTCAGATAAGTTGTCAGGCTTAATAACGTTAGATTCGATCATTTCGTGGTAAAGGTCGTTTCCTTCACGTGTACGCTCGCCCACACCCGCGAAAACGGAGAAGCCAGAGTGCACTTTCGCGATGTTGTTGATCAATTCCATGATCAAAACGGTTTTACCAACACCCGCACCACCGAATAGACCAATCTTACCACCTTTGGCGTAAGGCGCCAAAAGGTCGATAACCTTAATACCAGTTACCAAGATTTCTGATTCAGTTGACTGTTCGTTGAACTCAGGCGCGGGTTGGTGAATTGCGCGCGTTTCATCTGACGCGACTGGACCTTGTTCGTCGATTGGTTCGCCAACAACGTTCAAAATACGTCCCAATGTCGCGTTTCCAACTGGAACTGAGATTGGTCCGCCAGTGTCTGTCACCGCTTGACCACGAACAAGACCTTCGGTCGCGTCCATCGCGATAGTACGTACAGTATTTTCACCTAGGTGCTGGGCAACTTCCAGAACCAGTGTCTTACCGTTGTTATCCGTGGTTAGCGCGTTCAAGATCTCTGGTAGGTGATCATCGAACTGCACGTCCACAACGGCGCCGATCACCTGAGTGATTTTGCCTTTTGCGTTTGCCATAGTTTCGTCTCCGGTTCTTAGAGCGCTTCTGCGCCCGAGATGATTTCAATAAGCTCGTTGGTAATGACAGCCTGACGCGAGCGGTTGTATTCAATTGTCAGTTTGTCGATCATGTCACCCGCGTTGCGGGTCGCGTTGTCCATCGCAGACATCCGTGCACCTTGCTCGGATGCGCCATTTTCCAGCAATGCCGAGAAAATCTGCGTTGCTACACCACGTGGAAGAAGATCGGCCAGGATAGCCTCTTCGTCTGGTTCGTAGTCATATAGCGTTGCAGCGGCATCACCCTCGGTCGCTTCAAACGACGCTGGGATGATTTGCTGTGCTGTTGGCACTTGGCTTACGACGTTGATAAAGCGCGCATAGAAAATGGTTGCTACGTCGAATTCTCCTGCCTCGAAACGAGATAGGACGCCTTTTGCGATATCTTGCGCGTTTGAATAACCAATGCGCTTAACTTCAGATAGATCAACATGTTCAATGTAGTGATCGCCAAGGTCGCGCTTCATGCTGTCGCGGCCCTTTTTGCCTACTGTGATGATCTTGACTGTTTTGCCCGCAGCAACAAGGTCCGCTGCGTGCTGTTTTGCAAGTTTTGCGATGTTCGAGTTAAAGCCACCGCACAGACCACGTTCCGCTGTCATAACGACAAGCAAGTGTGTCTGATCAGATCCCGTACCACGCAGCAGCATCGGAGCAGAGTCCGAACCGCCAACTGATGCCGCAAGTGATCCCAATACCGCGTTAAAACGCTCTGCATAGGGACGACCGGCCTCAGCTGCTTCTTGGGCGCGGCGCAATTTTGCGGCCGCGACCATCTGCATGGCTTTGGTGATCTTACGAGTGTTCTTAACACTCTCGATCCGGTTTTTTAAGTCCTTCAGACTTGGCATAGCCTCGTCCCCTTATGCGAAATCTGCTGCGAATTCATCCAACGCGGCGCGGATTTTTGTCTCAGCTTCGCCTTTGATTTTTGGATCTTCGTTTGTGATGTAGTCCAGTAGGTCTGCATGCTTGCCGCGTAGATGCGCCAATAGGCCTGCTTCGAAACGACCAACTTGGTTCACTTCAACACTGTCTAGGTATCCGTTCGTACCCGCAAAAATCAGACATACGATTTCGGCGTTTGTCAAAGGCGAATACTGTGGCTGCTTCATAAGCTCTGTTAGGCGCGCACCACGGTTCAACAACTGTTGTGTTGCTGCGTCTAGGTCTGAACCAAACTGAGCGAAGGCCGCCATTTCACGATACTGAGCAAGTGACAGTTTAACTGGACCCGCAACTGATTTCATCGCGTTTGTTTGCGCAGATGAACCAACACGAGAAACAGATAGACCTGTGTTCACCGCTGGGCGGATACCTTGGTAGAACAATTCTGTTTCCAAGAAGATCTGACCGTCTGTAATCGAAATCACGTTTGTTGGGATAAACGCAGAAACGTCGCCGCCCTGTGTTTCAATGATCGGCAGCGCCGTCAATGAACCTGCACCGTGATCTTCGTTCAACTTCGCTGAACGTTCTAGCAGACGTGAGTGAAGATAGAAAACGTCACCTGGATACGCTTCACGTCCAGGAGGACGACGAAGTAGAAGTGACATCTGACGATATGACACAGCTTGTTTTGACAAATCATCATAAATGATCAATGCGTGCTTGCCGTTGTCACGGAAGTATTCTGCCATCGCTGTCGCCGCATATGGCGCCAAGAACTGCATAGGTGCTGGGTCAGACGCAGTCGCTGCAACAACAACTGAATACTCAATCGCGCCAGTCTCTTCTAGCTTCTTCACCAACTGTGCAACTGTTGAACGCTTTTGGCCAACCGCAACGTAGATACAGTATAGCTTTTTGCTGTCATCATCGCCAGCTGCTTCGTTGTATGTTTTTTGGTTTAGGATGGTGTCCAATGCCACGGCTGTTTTACCAGTTTGGCGGTCACCAATGATCAATTCACGCTGGCCACGACCGATTGGGATCATCGCGTCAACTGATTTCAGACCAGTCGCCATTGGTTCGTGAACAGATTTACGTGGAATGATGCCTGGCGCTTTTACGTCAGCAACGCGGCGCTCTGATGCGTCGATTGCACCTTTGCCGTCTAGTGGGTTGCCAAGGCCATCAACAACACGGCCCAATAGGCCCATGCCCGCAGGAACGTCCACGATTGAATTTGTACGCTTAACAACGTCGCCTTCTTTAATATCGCGGTCAGAACCAAAGATAACGACACCAACGTTGTCGCTTTCTAGGTTCAACGCCATACCTTGGATGTTGCCAGGAAATTCAACCATTTCACCGGCTTGTACGTTGTCTAGACCGTGCACACGCGCGATACCGTCACCAACGGACAATACGCGACCGACTTCGGCCACTTCGGCTTCTTGGCCAAAGTTCTTGATCTGGTCCTTAAGGATCGCAGAAATTTCGGCTGCTTGGATACCCATTTATCCGACCTCTTTCATTACATTCTGAAGGGAATTTAGTTTGGAGCGGATCGACGTGTCGATCATTTGAGAGCCCACTTTAACGACAAGACCACCGATGAGGGCTTCATCAACAGACGCGTCGATATTCACATCTTTGCCAATGCGCGCTTTGATCGCTTTGGCCAATTTGTCAATCTGCGTTTTCGTCATCGCTTTGGCCGAGATCACTTCGGCGGTTACTTCGCCTTTTTCTTCGGCGATCAATGCACGCAATTGACCAGTCAATGCTGGCAATACGAACAAGCGACGCTTTGTGGCCATCAATGCCAATGCATTGGCAAGTGTTGGCATAAGTTTCATTTTCGCGGCTACGGCTGAAATGGCTGCACCTTGCTCTTCACGCGAATAAACAGGTGAGTTGATCAGGTCGTTCAGCTCAGGGCTTGCTTCAAGCGCTGCGCTTAGCTCCGCGACGTTTTTCTCTAATGTGGCTAGTCCCGACTCATCTTTGGCGAGGTCAAAGATTGCTGTCGCGTATCGCGCGGCGATGCCGGAAGAGATCGAAGTTGGTTCGGACACGTCCACCCTTTCGATGTTTGTCCCAAATAGTGGTACACCAAAGTACACATTCAGGATAGTTTCAGTAATTTGCATTATGCAAAACAGTAATCCGCCGCGGATTTAGCAGAGCATTCCCAACCAAGCAACATTTATAACAAAGTTTTTTTTAACCTCTTTTCCTTAGAAAAAAGGGGTTTAGCCAAAGTGCGACCATCTGCGCCTATAAAATTGACGGATTTAGACCGCTAAATCCAAGATTTAGCCGAATCTTAGCGGAAAATTCGCAGCAATCACCGTCTTGGGGAAATGACTGGTTTGGCCTGCTTTGCCCCCAACCCGGAAAGCACACCCAACCGTTTAGAGGCGGCATTCATGACAGGTGTTCCTGTCTTATGATTGGCGCGCTTGCTGGCCTCGACCATAATCAACCCACCTGCGGCGAACGGCAATCGCGGACCGATAGTTTCGAAAAACGGTGCTGTTTTTTGCCAACTTCTGTTGTGCGATGGCAGTGCAAACAATGTCGTTGAATGTCGTTCAGGCGAAAAACCGTTTACGCGCAGCTGTGTTTCCAGCTGCCCCAATGAATAGGGTCGCCCAAACCCAAATGGCGTCGCATCGGTGCGCGACCATATCCCTGCCCGATTTGGCACGATGAACAACACCCGCCCCCCCGGCCCAAGAACACGGCGCGCCTCTTCCAGCATATGGGCAGGATGTTCACAGTTTTCTAAGCCATGAAACAAAACCAGTCTATCAACATGCCCCGTTTCCAGCGGCCACGAAAATTCGTCTGTGATAACGGAGACATTTGGCGCACCCGCTGGCCAATGCATAACCCCCTGTGGTCCCGGCATTAATGCGATCACACGCCGTGATTTTGCAAGAAACGGACGCAGTAACGGAACAGCAAATCCAAAACCAACCACAGTTTGACCCGTTGTGTCGGGCCAGTGGCGCACAACCTCTTTACGCACAACACGCTGTACCGCCCGTCCGAGCGACTGACGGTAATAGAAATTTTTTAGGTCTTGAACATCAAGATGCATTGCACCTTCTCACGTCTTCCGCAAAGCTGGGTACATGATGCACATAAACATATGGAATGACCATGGCTTTTGAACTGATCACTGTTCCCTGCTTATCTGACAACTACGCATTTTTGATGCATGACGCAGTTGACGGCACCACCTTATTGGTCGACGTCCCCGAAGCGGCCCCAATTTTGGATGTCGTCAGTGCCAAAGGTTGGGACATTACACATGTTCTACTGACCCATCATCATCCAGACCACGTACAAGGCTTGCCCGATATTCTTGCCAATCATCGTCCAATCGTTATTGGCGCAAAGGCAGATGCCAACCGCCTGCCTGATTTGGATCAGCCCGTTTCAGACGGTGATCATATCGCAATCGGGTCCGCCGTTGGGGATGTTTACGATGTGTCGGGGCACACAATTGGCCATATCGCCGTTCATTTTGCTGAACAGGACATTGTGTTTACCGCCGACAGCCTGATGGCATTGGGCTGTGGCCGCCTGTTTGAGGGCAGCGCAGAGCAGATGTGGAACAGCCTCAGCAAACTCCGCGCGTTACCAGACACAACAACCGTATGCTCAGGCCACGAATACACTTTGGCCAACGCGCGTTTTGCCGTGACCGTAGATCCAGACAATCCCGCATTGCAGGATCGTATCGCACGCATTGAAGAGGCGAGAGCCAGTGGTACGCCAACTGTCCCAAGCAATTTGGGTGAAGAAAAGCAAACGAACCCGTTTTTGCGTCCAGACGATCCCGCGATCCGCAAACACCTAGGCATGCTAAATGCAACGGATGCAGAAGTATTCGGTGAAATCCGATCACGAAAAGACAACTTTTAGACGATAACAGGCGAAAAACAGCTGTTTTCGTCTGAAAATTAGGGAATTCGTAAAATCAAGTCTTGAACACTGAGAAGAAGCGACCAAACTTAACTATAAGACAAATGATGACGCCGAATGGCGATCGAGCATTGAAAGGAGCGCGGCAATGCCTTCATTTTCTCCGACACTAGAACATGCGATCCACTCTTCGCTTGCACTTGCGAATGATCGACAGCACGAATTCGCAACACTTGAGCACTTGTTACTGGCACTTTTGGATGAACCAGATGCAGAGCGTGTTCTGCTGGCATGTGATGTCAGCATCCCATCATTGCGCGAAACGTTGGTTGAATATCTGGATGAAGATTTAACGTCCTTGATTACAGAAATCGATGGTGCCGAGGCCGCACCAACCGCGGCATTCCAACGCGTTATCCAACGCGCACTCATCCACGTGCAATCCTCTGGTCGTACCGAAGTGACGGGCGCAAACGTTTTGGTCGCAATGTTTGCGGAACGCGAGTCAAACGCAGCCTTCTTTTTACAAGACCTTGGCATGACACGCTATGACGCCGTGAATTTCATCTCACACGGTGTCGCCAAAAACCCAAGCTTTGGCGAAAGCCGGCCCGTCGCGGGTGCAGACGGAATTGGCGAAGAAGGTCAGATGGGCGAAGGTGCCGCTGCAGATGGCGAAAAGAAAGAAAGCGCACTGCAAAAATACTGCGTCGATTTGAATGCCAAGGCGAACGAAGGGGACATTGATCCACTGATCGGTCGCGAAAAGGAAGTTGAACGCTGCGTTCAGGTCCTGTGTCGTCGTCGTAAAAACAATCCGCTACTGGTTGGCGATCCAGGCGTTGAATATTTTTGATGCTGAAGAAGTCTGATTAAGTTCAACATAAATTGTGCTTAAAATGCCTCTAAACATAGGTGATAAATGAGGAGTAAAATCAAATTGAATATTTCTTTTGACGCATCTCTTGATCATTTCTTCAATTTCAGAATTATGTCTGTGTGATGCAACACCATAAGCACTTAAAGATTCAT
>CAXACF010000017.1:0-11969 GCA_963967125.1 uncultured Rhodobacterales bacterium
TGGGCCGCGCGGATCAAACAACCAAGATCAAGGGGATGTTTGTACGCCCTGAACAAGTTGCGGATTTAGTGGCAAAACACGATGAAATTGATCGCGCACGGGTCATTGCCATTCGGGATGGCGAAATGGACGGAATGATTGTTCAACTGGAAACATCCGCGACGGATGCTGTGCGGTATGAGGCGTCTGTTATGGATTGCCTAAAACTGCGCGGACGTATCGAATTGATTGCACCAGGTGGATTGCCCCGCGATGGTTTGGTGATCGAAGATCAGCGCAAATACGACTAAATAGGCTTAGTCACGCCAATTCGCCGAATATCTGGGGCTTTGTAACGTATCGACATTGGACAAGTGATCCTGCAGAGCTGAGATATTCTTAAAAACGCCCTCAGGTTCAAACCCCGAGGGCGCTTCAATTAATTACAGCATCATCTGATAGCTGGCTGGAACATAGCGGAAACCGTCCCCGCGTGTTTCAACGTAACCCAAGCCGGGCCATGGCATGTGGTATCCGATGAATGGCATTTTTTCATCCGCCAACATGCCCAAGATACGCCGCCGCGTCTGTGCCGCCCCTTCGCGATCACGATCAAAACGCAATTCCCAATCTGGATAGGCCAGTGACCAGATATAGTGGTTCGCAAAATCCCCCCCAAGGAACAGATTTTTGCCCTCTGACTCGATCATATATCCCATGTGCCCGGGGGTGTGACCATGCGCGGCGATTGCGGTGACACCTGTGACGATATCCTCACCATCCTCTAGCATAACGATTTCGTCCTCTAGCGGACGGACCTTTTCCTCAAATGTGTCATTGCCCGAGAAATCCCAATCTTCGTACTCTAAAAGGCCACACACATATTCAGCGTTTTCAAACGTACGTACATCATTTTCCGAAATGCCGCCGATGTGATCGCCGTGGAAATGGGTCAAAACAACCTTATCCACCTGGTCCGCACTGTAACCTGCGCTTTCCAAGGCTGCGACTGTGCCTGTGGGATTCTGGCCTGTATCAAACAGGATCAATTCCGCGCCTGTGTTGATGACAGTTGGAGTATAAAACATTTGGAATTTATCATCCGGAATCGCGTTTTCGGCGCAAACACGTTTGAATTCATCTTCGCTGACGTTCAGGCCAAAAATGCTTTGTGGGTCATTGTTGACGGTGACTGTGCCCGAAAGAATTGTCGTAATTTCAAAGCTGCCTAATTGAAATCTGCGATGTAGCGACATGGATGGGCCCAACATTGGGGCCGCACTTTGGGCGGCGGTGGCTGTCGCGGTTGCGGCAACACCTGTCAAAAATGTGCGGCGTCGCATGTAATAGGGTGTTTTCATAATATCCTCCAACGTGTTCCATTATTCTAGCGTATTACTTTCAAATATAAAGGAATGTGAATGTGATGCAAAATAAAACTGTCCAAACTAATGCGTCGGTTGATGATTTTATCGCATCTATCGAACATCCAACACGGCGAAAGGATGCGCTTGTACTGGTTGAACTCTTTTTAAAAACCACTGGGTTTTCCGCAAAAATGTGGGGGGATAGCATCGTTGGGTTTGGTCAGTATCACTATAGCTATGCCACAGGCCGCGAAGGTGATTTTTTGGCAACGGGGTTTTCACCCCGCAAATCCAATCTGTCGATTTATATTATGCCTGGATATGGTGATTTTTCCGAAATTTTGCAAAATTTGGGGAAACACAAATTGGGAAAATCCTGTTTATACGTAAACAAATTGGCGGATATTGATTTAGACGTACTTGCACAACTGATTACGGCGGGGTTGGAACGGTTGGACCAGATATGGCCTGTCAGGCCAAGCTGACTGGACAAATAGGGTGAGGTGTGAAAAACACCCCGCGACATAGGAGAATACCAATGACAGTCACGCGTTTTGCACCATCCCCAACCGGCTATCTGCATATCGGTAATATGCGCGCCGCTTTGATGAATTATTTGATTGCGCGCAAAACGCAGGGCACGTTCATTTTGCGTATCGATGACACGGATCCAGAACGCTCCAAGGAAGAATACGTCGACCAGATCAAGCGTGACTTGGAATGGTTGGGCCTGACGTGGGATCGTATCGAACGTCAATCAGAGCGTCTTGATCGTTATCACGCGGCGGCGGACAAACTGCGCGATATGGGGCGATTTTATGAATGTTTTGAAACGCCAACGGAACTGGACCTAAAGCGTAAGAAACAGCTGAACATGGGCAAACCACCCGTTTATGATCGCGCGGCGCGGGATCTAAGTGATGCGGAAAAGGATGTATTGCGCGCAGAACGCGGATCGGGGCATTGGCGTTTCTTGTTGGATCATGAACGTATCAATTGGACAGATGGTATTTTGGGTGATCTGTCGATTGATGCCGCATCTGTGTCCGACCCTGTTTTGATCCGGGCGGATGGTCAGTTCCTCTATACATTAGCGTCTGTTGTGGATGATACGGAAATGGGCATCACCCATGTTGTGCGCGGATCCGATCACGTCACAAATACAGCCACGCAAATTCAGATGATCCAAGCCCTGGGCGGCACCGTGCCTGAATTTGCACACCATTCTCTTTTGACTGGTCCACAAGGCGAGGCGTTGTCCAAGCGATTGGGAACACTCGCACTCAAGGACATGCGCGAAAACGGTATCGAACCCGAGGCGATCATCAGCCACATGGCGCGATTGGGATCAAGTGAACCTGTCGAACTGCGCACATCATTGGATGAGGTTGCGGATAATTTTGATCTGTCGACCTTTGGGTCCGCACCCACCAAATTTGATGAGGCGGATTTGTATCCGCTGACTGCGCGTTTGTTACACGATCTGCCATTGGCGGATATCCAAGCCGACTTGGACGCCGCAGGTGTCAGTGCGGATTTGGCAGAAGCCTTTTGGGCCGTTGTGCGCGAAAACATTACGACACGTAAAGATATCGCAGCGTGGTGGACCCTAATCAGCCAAGGCGCCGATCCCCTGATAGAAGAGGACGACCGCGATTTTGTTGCAACCGCATTGGATATGCTCCCTGCCTTACCATTTGATGATGGTACGTGGTCCGCATGGACATCAGAAGTGAAGGCGGCAACAGGGCGCAAAGGCAAAGGTTTATTCATGCCCCTGCGCAAAGCGTTGACAGGAATGGCACACGGTCCAGATATGTCTGCACTGATGCCCCTGCTGCAGGTTGTAAAAGCGAAAAAATAACATAGGTTTGTTCCCGCAAGGTAAGGGAACCTTATGTCAAACAGTAACGCCAAGTTTCTAACCGGCGCGCCCATGCGGCATGTCGCGGTTATGTCGGCCACTGCCTCGATCGGGCTGATGGCCATGTTTGTTGTCGATTTTGTCGACATGATTTTTATTTCGATGTTGGGAAATGCGGCGCTGGCCGCGGCCATTGGGTATGCGGGCAGCATTTTGTTTTTCACAACATCCTTTGGGATCGGGATTGCGATTGCAGCAGGTGCCTTGGTTGCACGTGCATTGGGATCAGGTGATGAAGTGCTCGCCCGATCCAAGGCGTCACATGCATTATTTTATGGTGTGGTGCTGGGGGCCATATTTGCGGCCGCTGTTTGGTTTAATGTGCTAACCCTTGTCACATTGGTTGGCGCTTCTGGTGAAACGGCGGAACTGGCGGCGTCATACCTGCGCATTATCATTCCAAGTCTTCCAATTTTGGTTGCCAGTATTGTTGCCAGCGCGGTTTTACGATCCCATGGTGCGGCGTCCTCGTCCATGTATGTCACGATCTTGGGGGGCGTTGTGAATGCAATCCTTGACCCGATTTTTATCTTTGCATTGGATATGAATTTGGCAGGGGCCGCATGGGCATCCGTTGCCGCACGCATCGCCTCGGCATCATTGTCGTTCTATTTCTTATTCAAAAATCACGGCGGGTTAGAGGCACCTGACCGCGTTGGATTGCTGCGTGATTTTAGTCCTGTCATGGTCATTGCGATCCCCGCGATTTTGACCCAGCTGGCAACCCCAGTTGGTGCGGCCTTTGCTACTCGTGCCATGGCAGAATTTGGCGAAGCGGCCGTTGCGGGCATGGCCGTGATTGGGCGATTGGTGCCCTTGGCCTTTGGTGTCGTCTTTGCCCTGTCAGGGGCTGTGGGGCCAATCATTGGACAAAACTACGGTGCGGGTCAAATGGACCGTGTGAAGCGGACATTTTACGATGCGTTACTCTTCATTGGTGCAGTTGTCGTAGTCATTGCGTTGGCACTGTTTTTACTGCGTGACCCGATTGCGTCGCTGTTCGCCTTGGAACAGGGGCCTGCACTTGCTCTGCTTTACGCATTTTGTGGGCCGCTTGCGATCCTCTTTTATTTTAACGGTGCCATTTTTGTGTCAAATGCGGCGTTCAATAATTTGGGGCATCCCTATTATTCCACTTGGATCAACTGGGGGCGTCACACCATCGGCACCATTCCATTCCTATACCTGGGCGGGATGTGGTTTGGCCCCGTTGGTGTTTTGGCGGGGCCCTATGTGGGCGGTGTCATCTTTGGTCTGCTTGGGCTGGCCTTGGCGCGGCGCGTGATGGACGAAAGCCAAGACAGCGAAAGCGAGGTGCAAACGCATCAGGCGCATCAATTGCGCCTGTTCCACTTGCGTCGTTAACCTTTGGTCCCGACATTTTCGGCAAAGGCCTTGTCAAAGGCCTTTTGCTGATCGCCTGAGGCTTCGGTTTGATAATTGGCTTTCCACTCTGCCATTGTCATACCGTAGAAGATTTCGCGCGCCTCCTCTTTCCCCATTTCAATACCGCGTTCATTCGCGGCCTCTTGGTACCAACGGGACAAACAATTGCGGCAAAATCCCGCAAGGTTCATCATGTCGATGTTTTGAACGTCGGTGCGTTTTTCCATCAAATGCTCTCGCAATGTGCGGAAAGCGGCGGCTTCTAATTCGATGCGCGTTTGATCATCCATTGGATTGCTCCTTTTAAACTCTTTCCTCAGGATATATGGAGTTCATACGCTTTGGTCCAGAACTGTCATATTATCGTTTCCATAATTTGACAGTGTGTCCAAGGAATTAGCGTTGCGAAATGTTAGAACATACTGCATAAAGCAGAAAATGTTAACGCTAACAGTAATATGAAAAATTGCCACACGGATCCGCCACGTGGTGAAGAAAAGGTTAAGACATGAGACGTCATCGGAATGTGAAAATCGTTGCCACCCTTGGGCCTGCATCCAGCAGCTATGAAATGATCAAGGCGCTGCATGAGGCGGGCGCAGATGTTTTCCGTCTGAACATGTCACACGGAACCCACGATGAAATCGCAGAGCGTCACCGTCTTATTCGTCAGATCGAGGCAGAGCTAAGCAGCCCAATCGCAATCCTTGCGGATTTGCAGGGTCCAAAACTGCGCGTGGGCTCCTTTGCTAACGGTGAGGAAGAATTGGTAAATGGCGCTGCGTTCCGCATGGATTTGGATACAGCAGCAGGGGACAAAACGCGTGTCTGCCTGCCCCATCCCGAGATTTTTGCGGCCCTGCGCCCCGACGCGACATTGTTGGTCAATGATGGTAAAATTCGGTTGCAGGTGAAATCCTGTGGCGCGGATTTCGCGGAATGCGAGGTCATCAATGGCGGAACTATTTCCAATCGCAAGGGCGTGAACGTTCCTGACGTGATCCTGCCTGTGGCTGCATTGTCCGAAAAAGACCGTGCGGATTTGGAATTTGCCTGTGAGCTTGGCATCGACTGGTTGGCCCTGTCCTTTGTGCAACGTCCCGAGGATTTGGTTGAGGCACGCGAATTGGCCAAAGGCCGCGCTGCGATTTTGTCCAAGATTGAAAAACCCTCTGCTGTTGAACGGTTTGACGATATCTTGAATGCTTCTGACGGGATTATGGTTGCGCGGGGTGATTTGGGTGTCGAACTGCCTGTGCAAAACGTGCCGCCCATTCAGAAACGATTGGTTCGTAAATGTCGTGCGGCCGCAAAACCTGTGATCGTTGCCACACAGATGTTGGAAAGCATGATCGAAAGCCCCATGCCCACACGGGCCGAGGTTTCGGATGTGGCCACGGCGATTTATGAAGGCTCAGACGCGGTTATGCTATCGGCAGAATCCGCGGCAGGGGGCTTCCCGATTGAGGCGGTCACAACCATGAACAACGTTGCGGTTGAGGTGGAAAGCGATCCAACATACCGCACGATCATGGAAACATCACGCACAGCACAGCGCACAAGCGTTGCCGATGGGATTGTATCCGCGGCCCGCGAAATTGCGGAAACAACGGATATTAAGGCGATCTGCTGTTACACACAATCTGGCACAACCGCACTGCTGACTGCCCGCGAACGCCCCCGCGTTCCGATCATTGCAATGACATCGGAAACGAATACCGCCCGTCGCCTTGCGCTGACATGGGGCACGAACTGTGTGATGTCAGGCAGCAAGGATCGGTTTAAAGAGGCCGTGGTCAGCGCCGTGCGCGCCGCACTGTCCGAAGGGTATGCCACCCAAAACGACCAAATCGTGATCACCGCAGGCGTGCCGTTTAACATTCCAGGAACAACAAACATCCTGCGCGTCGCCCCCTGCAATGAACGCATGATCTACGCGATGGATCCTGAGTAGGTTGTTTGAAAATTTCCCTGAAGTGGGGATGTCAGCATGATGGACCTAAGAAATTGTTTTCTAGTTCATAGTTCGTAGCTGAGCTCGGGGGGCGACGAAGGCGCCTCCCATGGGGGAGGTCAGCGCCTTGCCAATCTAACGATTGGCTCTGACTTTCTGTTAATCTGTTTTACAAAAAGAGTTTCCGCATGCAGCCATGAAAACTGGCTTGCACCCCCTTAACAACCACGCTATACGCTCCCTTCATTACGTGGCCGGCGGAGGGCATGCCGAGTCGCGTTGTCACCGATCTAAGATTAAGGAGACGGAAATGCCTAAGATGAAGACTAAATCGAGCTGCAAAAAGCGGTTCAAGGTAACGGCCACAGGTCGCGTTAAAACTGCACAGGCAGGGAAGCGCCACGGCATGATCAAGCGTACAAACAAATTCCTACGCAATGCACGCGGTACAACAGTGATGTCAGCGCCTGATGAGAAAATCATCAAGAGCATGATGCCATACGCACGCTAAGGAAGGAATAAGACATGTCACGCGTAAAAACAGGTCCAGTTACCCATCGTCGTCACAAGAAAATTCTTGACCAAGCCAAAGGTTACTATGGCCGCCGCAAGAGCACATTCAAAGTTGCCGCACAAGCCGTAGACAAAGCGAACCAATACGCAACACGCGACCGTCATAATCGCAAGCGTAATTTCCGCAGCCTATGGATTCAGCGTATCAATGCAGCCGTGCGCGCGCATGATGAGGCATTGACATACAGCCGTTTCATCAACGGTCTATCGCTTGCGGGTATCGAAGTTGACCGCAAAGTATTGGCAGACCTTGCCGTACACGAGCCAGAGGCATTTGGCGCGATCGTGGATCAAGCCAAGGCAGCACTCGCGGCATAAGCCAAGGCGATAACAGACATTCCAAAGGCCGCGCAGTTGCGCGGCCTTTTCTTTTTCTAACGCGCGTGCCTGATGCGCTGGGCAAATACCTTGCACTGATCTGTGAATATGATAGCAGGGTCGGGCATCCAAAAAGGGGATATCGATGGACGATTTGCGCCAAAAATACCTAGACGCCATTTCGAACGCAGCAGACGAAGCAGCACTTGAGGAAACCCGCCTTGCCGCCGTTGGCAAAAAGGGCGAGGTCAGCCTAAAGATGCGTGAATTGGGTAAAATGACCCCAGAGGAACGGCAGGTTGCAGGGCCCGCGTTAAATGCCCTAAAGGATGAAATCAACAGCGCCCTTGCCGCGAAAAAGGCGGCCCTTGCCGATGCAGCACTGAATGAACGGCTGCAAAGCGAATGGTTGGATGTGACCCTACCGTCGCGGGGACGTGGACAGGGCACAATTCACCCGATTTCCCAAGTGACCGAGGAAGTCACCGCAATTTTCGCCGACATGGGTTTTGGTGTGGCCGAAGGTCCGCGTATTGACACCGATTGGTATAACTTTGACGCGCTGAATATCCCCGGCCATCACCCCGCGCGGGCTGAAATGGACACATTCTATATGCACCGTGCCGAGGGCGATGATCGTGCGCCGCATGTGCTTCGCACGCACACCAGTCCCGTGCAAATTCGGACGATGGAAAAAACAGGTGCGCCTGTGCGCGTCATTTGCCCAGGCGGTGTTTATCGGGCGGATTATGACCAAACCCACACGCCCATGTTCCACCAGGTCGAGGGGCTTGCGATTGATAAAGATATCTCAATGGCGAACCTGAAATGGGTTTTGGAAGAATTTGTCAAAGCCTATTTCGAGGTGGATGATGTGGAACTGCGTTTCCGTGCATCCCACTTCCCCTTCACCGAACCCTCTGCCGAGGTGGACATTCGTTGTTCATGGGCAGGCGGTCAGTTGAAAGTGGGCGAAGGCGATGATTGGTTGGAAATCCTTGGCTCTGGCATGGTGCATCCCAAGGTGCTGCAGGCAGGTGGAATTGATCCAAATGAATGGCAGGGTTTTGCCTTTGGCATGGGGATCGACCGTATTGCGATGCTGAAATATGGTATCCCAGATTTGCGCGCCTTCTTTGACAGTGACCTGCGTTGGTTGCGCCACTATGGGTTCAGCGCGCTTGATATGCCGTCAATTCATGCGGGCCTTAGTCGGTAAAGCATCGTGACGTCTCTTTTGATCATAGAAGCCAATACACCAGACATGGTGGCACGGGGTCGCCGTGGTGCAGAGGGGTTTGAACAGGCCTTTCAGCACCTTGCGCCCGATGCGGATGTGCGCGTGGTCAATCCCTATGACGGTTCCCTGAACGCGGATGATTTCGCGGGTATTGATGGCGTTGTCTTCACAGGGTCTGGCGTTGCATGGTCCACCGATGCGCCCGAGGCTGCGTGTCAACGCGCAGCCATGGAATTGGCCTTTGATGCGGGGTTGCCCAGTTGGGGCAGTTGCAATGGCATGCAATTGGCAGCTGTGGTTCTGGGTGGGCAGGTTGCCGCGTCGCCCAATGGATTAGAGGTTGGCGTTGCGCGGGAAACGCGCCTGACGCCTGCGGGCCAAACCCATCCGCAGTTCAAATCACGGACCGCTGTTTTCGCGGTTCCATGCATTCATCGGGATGAGGTTTCGCGCCTGCCAACAGCGGCGGTTAAATTGGCGGAAAACAATCACTCTGAACATCAGGCGTTTTCCTATGATCAGGGGGGCGTATCGTTTTGGGGTGCGCAATATCATCCTGAATTGCGCACAACACATGTGGCCCATTACCTAGAAGATGGGGATAGCATTTTCGCAGGTAAATCGGCCCTGATTGCGGATCTAAATAATGCGGAAACCGATGCGCAGGCCGCCGCACGCTTGGGGACAGCGCCAGATGCGCTAACGGCATCCTACCGTACAATCGAACTTGCCAATTGGTTGGCACATGTAAAACAGCACGCGGATCGCACGCGGCAACAATGATGGAATAAGACGATGAAATTCACACTCTCTTGGCTGAAAGACCATCTGGAAACGGACGCATCCCTTGATGATATTCTGTATGCTTTGACAGATTTAGGGCTTGAGGTGGAAGGCGTTGAAAACCCTGCCGAGCGATTGGCAGAGTTTACCATCGGCAAAGTTGTGCATGCGGAAAAACACCCAGACGCAGATAAACTGCGCGTATGTCAGGTGGAAACCGATGCGGGCAAAACACAGATCATTTGTGGTGCGCCAAATGCGCGTGAAGGCATCACAGTTGTTGTTGCAAAACCCGGTGTCTATGTGCCCGGTATTGATACGACCATCGGTGTTGGCAAGCTCCGTGGCATTGAAAGCTATGGCATGATGTGTTCCGAACGCGAGATGGAGCTTTCGGACGAACATGACGGCATCATTGAATTGCCATCGGGTGAGGTGGGCGATCGTTTTGTCGATTGGTTGGCCGAAAACGATCCTGCCAAGGTGGATACAGTCATCGAAATCGCGATCACGCCAAACCGCCCCGATGCCTTGGGTGTCCGCGGGATCGCTCGGGATCTGGCGGCCCGTGGTTTAGGCACGTTGAAAGCGCGGGATACTGACCCGATCAACGGCACATTCCCGTGCCCAATCAGTGTGTCGATTGATGAGGACACTTTGGACCAAGCACCCGTCTTTTACGGGCGTGTTGTTCGCGGTGTCAAAAACGGCCCGAGCCCCGCATGGTTACAAGACTGCCTAAAGGCGATTGGTCTGCGCCCGATTTCCACATTGGTCGATATCACCAACTTCTTCACCTATGATCGCAATCGTCCTTTGCACGTCTTTGACGCAGATAAGGTTGCTGGAAATGCCCTGCGCGTGCACCGCGCGGCAGGAGGTGAAACGTTCAAGGCGCTCGATGAAAAAGAATATACGTTGATCGAAGGCATGACCGCGATTTCAGATGCCAATGGCGTTGAAAGCCTGGCGGGTATCATGGGTGGTGAACATTCGGGATGTACGGATGAGACAACAAATGTGTTCATCGAGGCTGCGTTTTTTGATCCAGTGCGCACGGCATATACGGGCCGTGCATTGAAAATCCATTCGGATGCACGTTACCGTTTTGAACGTGGAATTGATCCTGCATGGACCCCAATCGGTTTGGATCACGCAACGCAAATGATTTTGGATTTGTGCGGTGGCGAGGCATCGGATGTGGTGATCGCTGGCGCGATACCTGATCATTCACGTGCCTATCGTTTGGATACAGATCGTGTGCAATCCTTGGTTGGTATGGAAATTCCTGCAGACGAGCAGCGCAAGACACTTACCGCACTGGGTTTCGAATTGGATGGGGACATGGCCCATGTTCCAAGCTGGCGCCCCGATGTGTTGGGCGAGGCGGACTTGGTAGAAGAGGTTGCGCGTGTCGCATCGCTGACCAAACTGCAGGGAAAACCATTGCCGCGCACCACAACAGGTGTGCCCAAGGCGATCCTGACGCCGATGCAGAAACGCGAACAAATCGCGCGCCGTACGATGGCATCGCTTGGGTATAACGAATGTGTGACCTATAGCTTTATTGATCGCAAATCTGCCGAACTCTTTGGGGGCGGGGGTGATGCAACGATGCTGGAAAACCCAATTTCCAGCGATATGAGCCATATGCGCCCCGATCTTTTGGCTGGCCTATTGCAGGCAGCGCAGCGCAATCAGGCGCGTGGATTTTCCGATATGGCCCTGTTTGAGGTTGGTCCTGCATTCCATGGTGGCGAGCCAGAGGAACAAAACCTACAGGTTGCGGGCCTATTGGTTGGGCGCACAGGTCCCAAGGATGTTCATGGATCCAGTCGCAGTGTCGATTTGTTTGATGCCAAGGCAGACGGCGAAGCAGTATTGGCCGCACTGGGTGCACCAGCCAAGGTTCAGATTTTGCGCGACGGGGCAAATTGGTGGCATCCGGGTCGTCATGGCCGTATCTGCCTAGGTCCCAAAAAAATGTTGGCAGTCTTTGGGGAAGTGCATCCAAAAACATTGGCTGAAATGGATGTCAAAGGACCCGCAGTTGCCTTTACCATTTGGCCTGCGGAAATCCCAATGCCCCGCAATGCATCGGCCACGCGCCCTGCGCTACATCTGAATGATTTGCAGGCGGTTGAACGTGATTTTGCCTTTGTCGTTGATGCCAATGTTGAGGCGTTGACGTTAGTGAACGCCGCGGCGGGCGCGGATAAGGCATTGATCGAAAATGTACACGTGTTCGACGAATTCATCGGCGGATCACTGGGTGAGGGTAAAAAATCACTTGCGATTACTGTACGCTTGCAACCGACGGACGCCACATTGACCGAAAAAGACATTGAAGCGACCTCTGCTAAGATTGTCGAAAAGGTTGTGAAAGCAACGGGTGGCACCCTGCGCGGTTAATTTTCCGCAATTTCGCCAAATGACTGAAAAGCG
>CAXACF010000018.1:0-11841 GCA_963967125.1 uncultured Rhodobacterales bacterium
TCCACCCGAACGGCAGAAGTTCCTGCAGGCGCATTGGTCACTGCGGTGCGACAGTTGGTTTTATTTGCAAACCCCTCACCCACGGGATGGCGCCAAATTGGGATGAGCGCCTTCAAACCCTTCGCCCCTGAAACAGACACGCCCATTTTATTGCGTGCAGGGGATGCCATGCAATTTTCACGCGCATCCGCAGATGACATCGCACGACTGCAGGCATCAGGGGATCCGAAAGGGGGCGCGATATGTCAGTCCCTATAATCGAGATCATCCGCGCCACGGTTGGCCTGTCGATCCAGGATATGGGGCGCATAGGCACAACCGCGATTGGCCTGTCCCAAGGGGGCGCGATGGATAAGCTTGCCCTGATCGAGGCCGCAGCATTGTTGGGAAAACCACACCCATCACCCGCCATTGAATTTATGGGGGTTGGTGGGTCATTGCGTATGTTGTGCGACATGTCCCTTGCACTGACGGGCGGTGAAATGACTGCAAAAGTGGGTGATCGCCTGTTGCAATGGAACGCGACACATACACTGAATTCTGGGGATATTATTGAACTAAGCGCCCCTAAATCAGGGGTTTATGGCTATGTAACGCCGCATGCGGAGCTTGCCACGCCACGGGTGTTTGATAGCAGGTCGAGCCATGTCAGCGCAGGTGTGGGCCATTGGTTGCAGTCTGGTGAGATTATCAATGGCACTTCTGCGCCCCTCGCGCGATCCATGAAAATCCCTACAATTGATCGATTGGGCGGCGGCACGGTTCGGTATTTGGCAGGGCCGCAAACGGATTTGTTTTCAGATGCTGACGTTGACCGGTTTCACGCCACACAGTTTCGCGCAAGCCACATCGCCAATCGCAGAGGTGTTAAAGTTGATTTCGATGGCGCACCGTTTACGCCCCAAAACGCCAATAGCATCGTATCCGATATCATCGTGACCGGCGATATTCAAATGACGGGGGATGGGGAACCCTACGTCCTGATGTCGGAGTGTCAAACCATGGGTGGCTATCCCAGAATTGGTACGGTGATCCCTGCAGACCTGCCCATCCTAGCCCAAGCCAACGCAGGCACGCCCATTCGATTTGAACAAATCACGTTAGAGCAGGCCGATACAATCATGGCGGACCCGATTTCTGCAGGGACGCTTTCGTCCCGATTATCCACGCTTGTGCGTGATCCTGCAGAGATCAACGACCTGTTATCCTATCAACTGATCAGCGGCGCGATCACAGGTTACGAGGATTGAGAGCCTGTGAAATAAAACCGCTCAGCATTGTCATGGAACACTGCTTTATGATGATCGTCAGGAACAATTGCCATATGCCGTTCAATCAGATCATCGAATGTGCTGGACAGCGAACAAACAGGAAAGTTCGAACCAAACATAACACGATTTGGTCCGAATTGTTCCATCACGACATCCGCGATTGGGCGCACAGATTCCGCATTCCAATCATGATCAAACATGCCCAAACCCGATAATTTGCACGATACATTTGGCAGGGTGGACAAATGGGTAAGACCTGCCGCCCATTTTTTAATTCCGTCTGACGATCTGTCATAGGGCGAACCCGCGTGGCACAGCACCACTTGTAATTCGGGAACCTGTACCAAAACTTCGCCCATCGGTTCCATCAATTCGGGGATCAATTGCAAATCAAAGGATAAGCCGCGCGATGCAAGACTTTGCAAACCGTCCCTGAACGCGGGATTAGCAATCAAGGCATTAGTACCGTTTTTGGCGTCCTCCTCAGGAGACCTGCCAACAATCTGGCGCATGCCGACAACAGATGTTAGAGCTTGAAATTGATCTAACTGATCTTCACGGTCCGACGCCGCTAAATCACAAAATGCAACTTGGACCATGGGCCAGTCAGGGTTTGCACGCGCAACCTGATCCACCCAGCGCGCTTCGGCCAAACCATCCTCTGCTCCAACCTGAATATGGACCGATGCCGCAAATCCATGGTTTTGCGAAATTGCACGATGCTCCTCCAACAGGTAATCACGCTGGATGGGTGTTGGATCACCAAAAAATCGCGGTTTCCCAAACTCCATCAGCCACGGGTAATGCACGGCCTTCAGATCCCAAAGATGATGATGTGAGTCTATACGTTTGATCATCCTTCGATCCCCTGCATCCGTCCAAGCACATCCAAACCCTGTTGATGCATCACATGAAGAAAATCAATGAAGATCCAGTTTTCAATCAATTTATCGCCTTCACGACGATAAATATCAATCACACGAAATTCCAACCGTTCTGAATTTCCGGGCATCCCCATGAATCCACCTGCGTGCCGTGCGGTAAAGTTTGGCCAGCCAAAAAATCCGCCGTAATGCCCCTCTGCCACCCGTGCAATGTGGTTCGTTTTTGAACGCTCTTTGAACGCCGCACGGAACGGACCAGAATGCTGTTTTGCATAACGCTCGATTGTATAGGTCGCGCCGATCCCTGCAGGTCCCCACCAAATCATGTCGTCATGCCATGTACGCGCCAGCTCTTCCTCAAGCGGCAAACCCAACTGCCATTGTCCCAAATCGCCAATCATGGATTCAATCGCCGCCATGGTTTTTTGCCCCTCTTCCACAGGGGCATCATCATATAGCAACGCATCATGCGGCATCGGACCTGGCTGTACCATATGCGCACCAGTTTGGGGCGGAAACGGATTTTGACCCGCCTGGATCATCAGATGCGGGATGTCAAAGTAAAACGCGGTTTCGGAAATTTTGCCACCTTCGACGCGATGGAATTCGGCGTAGCGCAGGAACGCCATTTTACGGGTCGGTCGAATGCCCAGCCACGGCGCATCAAACAGTCCCATAAGATGCCCCATGGAAACAACCCAAGTGCCGTCGTTGTTTTCGGTCACGTTTTTGCCAGCAAAGAACACATCTTCGCGCCGCTGAAGGCGGGTAAGAGAAGATTTCAACGGCATCCAGAATTTGGCAATCACATCACCCAAGGATGTCATTTCACCAAACGGATGATACCCGCGCCAAAGGTAATCCGACGCAACATACTGCCCCACGGCGTTCAGCATATCCGCCCCTGATGTCGAATCGAGTGCCGCGTAATAGTCACGCACAACTTGTTTTTCTGCTTGATAGCTCATGCTTATCCAATCCTAACAACATCACCTTTACTGCAGTGATATAGCGTTTTTTCGAATAGAAAAGTATTTTTTGCAAACGTATGCAAAAATAGCTTGCACAACCCAAATCTTGGTGCCAACATTTTAAGGATAACAACGATGGGCGCGGAACATGTCCGAAATTATTCTGAAAAACATAACCAAACGTTGGGGCGATTTTGTGGGCGTCGCGGACATGAACCTGACGATCCCTGACAAGGAATTCTTGGTCCTGCTTGGCCCATCGGGATGTGGGAAAACCACAACCATGCGGATGATCGCAGGGCTTGAGGACGCGACATCAGGCGATATTTTGATCGATGGGAAAAAGGTGAATGACCTTGAACCCAAGGATCGCGATGTGGCCATGGTGTTCCAAAGCTATGCGCTTTACCCCAACATGAACGTTTACGAAAATATCCGCTTTCCGCTTAAGGTGCGTGGGATTGATCCCAAAACACATGATGAACGTGTACGTCGTGCGTCAGCAATGGTGGAACTGGATGATTTCCTGCACCGCAAACCCGCTGAATTGTCGGGTGGCCAACGTCAGCGCGTGGCCTTGGCCCGCGCGATCGTGCGGGAACCAAATGTGTTCTTGATGGATGAACCGCTCTCAAACCTTGACGCAAAATTGCGCGTGTCAACACGGGCGCAGATCAAAAACCTAAGTCATGAATTGTCGGTCACAACAATTTATGTGACGCACGATCAGATCGAGGCGATGACATTGGCGGATCGCGTTGTGGTCATGGAAAAGGGCGTGGTGCAGCAAGTGGGCAGCCCCACTGAAATCTATGACCGTCCGGCAAATACATTCGTTGCAGGTTTCATTGGAAACCCCGCCATGAACCTGATCGAAGGATCGGTTGCGGGTGGTATTTTCACGGCGGCCAACACTGAAATTTCAGAACTTAATGCCGCGGATAAAAACATCACACTGGGCTTTCGCGCGGAAGATGCACGCGTTGTGGACAGTGGCGGTCAGATTAATGCGCCGATCTACACACTAGAATAGTTGGACGATGACACGATGGTGACGGTTCGGATCGGATCGAAATTGGTTAGCGTCCGTGCAGATAAAAACTATCGGGCCTCAATTGATGATATGGTTTCAATCGAAGTACCCGCAGAAATTTGCCACCTGTTTGATGGTCAAACAGGTGCGCGGATTGGGGAATAATCCCCTGAAACTGTCGTGGGAAACCACGGCCAAAAGGATGCGTGATTGCAAGGCGCATCCAACACCTAAAAAACAAAGGGAGAGTAACATGTTTTTTAGAAAAATTGCAGCAGCGACTGCACTTACTGCTCTGATGGGAACAACAGCACTTGCGGCTGATTGTGGTCCATCTGGCAACTCGGTCCGTATCTTGGGCTCAGACTTCCCAGCGATCCAAGCAGTTGCAGGCACAGCCGAAGCAAACTGTTCAGGAAACGCAGGTGAATTCACTGTGAACCTACGCGACAACACACGCGACATGATGAACCAAGCGCTGACACCAAACCCAGCCGAGTACACATCTGTTATCGTTGCAAACTCAACTCTTACACAGTTGATGAACGACGATCTTGTTCGCCCACTAAACGATCTTGTTGAAAAATACGGTTCACACCTAAAGCCACACCAGTTGATCACAATCGACGGTAATGTGATGGCGGTTGCGTTCATGGCGAACTCTCAACACCTATTCACACGGACTGACATCCTTGAAGCAGCTGGCGTGACATCAACACCAACATCTGTTGAGGAAATGGTTGCAGCGGCGGAAAAAATCCGTGCAGCGGGCATCATGGAGCACCCAATTGCGATGAACATGAAAGTCGGCTGGAACGTCGGTGAAGTGTTCAACCTATTCTTCTTTGCCAACGGCGGTGAATTGTTCAAGCCAGGCACAGCAGAGCCAAACGTAAACAGCCCAGCGGGCGTTGCAGCGTTGAACTCAATCAAATCATTGCTTGAGTACACACACCCAGACCACCTAAGCCACGCGTCAAACGAAACACAGGCGCTATGGGAAGCAGGTCAGGCGGCAATGGCAATCATGTGGGGTTCACGTGGTGGTGCCGTTTTGGATGACGAAGGTTCAACAGCCGAAGTTACACAAAACACTCTATTGTCTGCTGCACCAACAGCGAACGGTGGTTCAACACCCGCAGCGACACTATGGTGGGATGGTATCACAATCGCGAAAAACATCCCCGATGCAGATGCGGAATCAACATTCGCAGCATTGGTTGGTGGTTTGACCAGCGATATGATGGCAGAGCACAACGATAAAGCCATCTGGTTGATCGACGGCTTTACACCAGGTGCGGCAGCAGCAGGTGTATCTGCAACTGCGGCAGCAGGTGCGAAACCATACCCAATGATCCCATACGTTGGCCTAATGCATAACGCATTGGGTTCTGAGCTGGTTGACTTCTACAAAGGCACCGAAAGCGCAGAAGACGCATTGGCAGATGTCGAAGCAGCATACAGAACAGCTGCAAAAGAAGCGGGCTTCTTGAACTAAGCCTTCTCCCCAAGGGGGCCAGTGATGGCCCCCTACCCCCAACTATTTCGCGCAACAGGGTGTCGCCATGAAACATCGGACGTTTTTCTGGTTCATTTTGCCAACGCTTACGGCGATGATCTTGTTCATTGCGTTACCGATTGTGTCGGTGATGATCCAATCCTTGTTTGTGCAGCATGAACAGGTTTTGGTTATTTCCAAAAGCTGTGGACCATTCGGATGTCAGGAAACAACATCCATTGACACCGAGGCGACCGCCGCCCTGCGCGAGTCCCAACCCCTTGGCCGATTTAACGGTTTGGGAACATATTTTGACCGATCTCACCTTGCCACGGCAGAGGTTGCGGAAATTTGGCGCACGTCAGAGGGACTGGGATCGTTTTTATCAGGTCTGATGGATTTGAAATTCTATAAGGCGATGATTTTCACGCTCACCTACACCTTTACTGTGACCCCCTTGGTGTTGATCCTCGGACTGGCAGTTGCTGTTGGTGTGAACAATTTGCCAAACGCGCTGCGCGGCATTGCGATTTTCATCTCACTCCTCCCATTCCTTGTGGCAACAATCGTTGGGTCGATGATCTTGTCTTGGATGGTCGACGGAGAAGGCATTATTGGTGCCACCTTACAAAATATATTTAACGACCCGACGCTCAGTATTAAGGCATCAACCCCGCTGATGTGGATCATGCTTATCGTTTATGGGGTTTGGCACACGCTCCCCTTTAGCTTCATCACCTTTTACGCGGGCCTTCAGACGGTTCCACAAGACACGCTTGAGGCCGCACGGGTGGATGGTGCCAACAAATGGCAAACCATGATCAACGTTGTCGTCCCACATTTGATGCCTTTGGTGTCTTTTGTAACGCTAATGTTGTTGATGGATAACTTCCGTGTCTTTGAGCCAATCATTAGTTTCCAAGCCGAAGCGCACGCACAATCACTCAGCACCTTTATTCAAAGCGATCTGAAAGAGGCCGGCAATCCGCTATATGCATCGGCCAGTGCGACATCCATGCTGACCATTATCGGAGTCGTGATCCTATTAACGCCTGTCCTGATCCGGACCTGGCGCGATTTCAACCGAAAAGCGCATTAAGGAGGAGAGTTCGATGGCGACAAAAGCAGAAAACCGTCTGACAACGCTCAAAGTTGTATCCTACATCTTGGTGGCGATTTGGCTGATTATTGCGGCATTTCCGTTTCTTTGGACTGTTTGGGGCAGTTTTAAGGTACAAGGTGATTTCTTTTCCAAGGCAGATTGGACCAATGCGATTTATGGCATTTTCACGACTCGTGAAACAGGTGGGCCATTCACACTGAATGGATATTACGGCGCGTGGATCGAAGAAGAATTTTGGCGCAATGTGATCAACACTTCGATCATTGTGTTCTTTACCGTGGTCATATCCCTAACCTTTGGAACATTGGGGGGCTATGCCCTTGCACGATCAGGATACCGCTATGCGTTTTGGTTGCTGATGGCGGCTCTTGTGTTCCGAGCAATGCCCCACATCACCTTGGTGTCTGGTTATATGTTGCCCTTCTTTGAATGGAATATTTGGGGTCTAAAGGGCACATCAATCATCGTACTAGTTGCGATCAACCAACCCTTCACACTTTGGATGCTGCACAGTTTTTTCCTGAATATCCCCAAAGATATGGATGAAAGCGCGATGGTGGATGGCTGCACTCGTTTCCAGGCGTTTCGCCATGTCATCGTGCCTGTCATGTGGCCGGGTGTGATCACCACGGGACTGTTTAGCTTCCTATTGGCCTATAACGATTACGCCGTGACTTCGATGTTGCTGAGCAAGCCAAACGAAACAATGGTCCCCGCGGTGGCAAGCTTTTTGGGTACTGTGCAGGTACAGGGCAACATTATGTTCGCTGTTGCGGCTGTTGTGTCTGCGACTGCACCACTCTTTGTATTGATCCTATTCTTCCAACGCCAAATCGTAAGCGGCCTAACCGCAGGCGCGGTCAAAGGCTAATGTCGATTGCGGATCACCATAAGGCCTGGATCAATGGGCTGCGTCTTGCGCTTTATGATGGGGGCCAAGAAACAATTAGCAATGCCCTTCATAGTTATTTTGCGCCGAACGCAAAAATCAGGATGTGCCACCCTTATCAAGAGGTGCATGGCTCAGATGATCTATGGACGCGGGTTTACCAACCCTTGCTGGCGGCAATGCCTGATCTAGAACGACGTGATTTCATTGTAATGAGCGGTCCGCGTTGGCAATCAGACGGGGATGAAAATTGGATCGGGTTGGGTGGCAATTTTGTAGGCACATTTGATCACTCTTGGATGGGCATACCTGCCACACATACGCCCGTATTCTTTCGTTATCATGAATACCTGAAAATCCAAAATGACCAAATCGTCGAAATGGAGGCAATCTGGGACATCCCACAGGTTATGCAACAGGCGGGCGTTTGGCCAATGGCCCCCCAATTGGGTGTTGAATGGATGTGCCCAGGCCCCGCGACTGGAGATGGGGTAATCACCGGACCCTACGACATGGATGCGGCGGGTGCATCTGTACAATTGGTTTGGGACATGTTGCATGATTTAAAACAGGGCGATGCGCAGACACCGGATCGTGGACTGGGTGGCTATTGGCATGAAAATGCCCTTTGGTATGGATCAACAGGAATTGGGTCCGCGCGTGGTCATTCGGGCATCCGGGATGTTGTTTTAAAAAGCTTTCGAAACGGCCTGACGGACAACACGCGTCATTTGGATCAAGGCATATTTTTCGGAGATCAAAATTATGTCGCCTTTACTGGTTGGCCGTCAGGAACGGCAACGCACAGCGGGGATGGATTTTTGGGGTTGGCCCCAACAGGTCGCCGTGTAACGCGGCGGTCTCTGGATTTTTGGCGGATTGAAAATGGCACAATTCGCGAAAACTGGGTGATGGTTGATATGCTGGATTTATATCACCAACTTGGCGTTGACGTATTTGCTCGTATGCACGCACACCTAGGTGTTGAGGAGCGTGTCGCATGACCAGTGATTTCCTTATCGTTGGTGCGGGATCGGCAGGGTGTGTTATGGCGAGCGAGCTGACCCGCCGTCAGGCAGGATCAGTCTGCGTGCTTGAGGCGGGACCAAGCGAACGACACCCGCTTGTATCCATTCCATTTGGTCTTGTTTGGTTGATGGGATCAACACGGGATTGGCGGTTTAAAACCGTTCCGCAAAAAAACGCAGGTGATAGGGAAATCAACATACCCCGCGGGAAAATGGTGGGCGGTTCTGGTTCGATCAATTCGATGGTTTGGTTTCGTGGACGTATGGCCGATTTCGACAGTTGGGATATTGATGGCTGGCGCGGGGCGGATGTTTCGCCCGCCTTTGACGCGCTTGAGGCCGCGATCAGACCAAAACGCTTTGATCGTGCGCATCCGCTGTCCCAAGCGGTTGAGGGGATGATTGGGGCAAACACTCCCTCCCCTGATTGCGAAAGTTCGGGATTGTTTCAGCACAACATGATCCGCAACAAACGCCACTCTTCTGCAACCGCATATCTGCGGCGCACAAAGCACGTGAAAATCCTAACTGGGGCGCATGTGGACCGCCTGATTTGGGCAGGCGATCGCGCGGCAGGTGTGGTTTTGGTGGATGGGCGTGAATTACGCGCGAATAAGGGTGTGGTGTTGTGCGCAGGCTCAATTGCCTCACCTGCGATCCTGATGCGTTCGGGCCTTGGCGATCAATCTGATCTGGCGGCCCTAAACATTGATGCACGTTTTAACATGCCCGAAATCGGTCAAAACCTGCATGACCATCCCGGGATTGGCCTGCATTTCCAAGGACGCGGAACAGGCCATGGATTAGAAGTCCGACAATGGGGTAAATGGGCGCTTAGTCCGTTAAATTATGCGCTGTTTGGACGCGGTCCCCTCGCCTCATCAACATGCGAGGCGGGCGCATTTTTTAATGCCCGCGGGGACAGCGCGACACCAGACGTTCAAACCCATTTCATCCCCTTTTATCTGGCATCTTCTGGATCACGCTATCAAATGAAATCAGGCTATTTCGCCGATGTCTGTTTGTGTCACCCCAAATCACGCGGATCACTGCGTCTGGCTTCGGCAAATGCGAATGCGGCTCCGCATATTGATCTTGGATTGTTCAATCAGGAAAGTGATTTGGACACGATGGCCCATGGCGTCACGCGTTTACGTGAACTGCTGCAGGAAACGGATTTCGGCGCACGTCGCGGAATGGAATTTGCGCCAGGCGAAGATGTCATTGGCGCACAATTAAAAACCTACATCCGCAACCATGCTGGCACCGCCTATCACCCTGTGGGGACAGTGCGCCTTGGTGGACCAGTCACACCAAAGTTGCGCGTAAAAAATACCGAACGGCTGTGGGTCGCTGATGCCAGCATCATGCCCCAAGTCACGTCCGCAAACACCAACGCACCTTCGATGATGATCGGATGGAAAGGTGCTGAATTTATCGCAAGCGAGGTTGCATGAAGGGATCACGTCCAGAACAGGCCGTTTTAACCCGTGATACGGATATGTCCAAAACGGACGAAACACGCCGTGTTATCGAAACAATGGTGGATGGTTTGAACGATCATCGCATCGACGATATCGGTGAATTTTTCACCCAAGGATTTCGTTGGATGGGAAATCAGGGATGCGGCACCAAAACGGGCCTGCAGGAATTTCAGGACAATTGGCAGCGCCCGTTTCAGGCGGCCTTTTCGGACAAGGTCTGCATCGATGAAGCACGTCTTTATATGGGCGAATGGGCTGCGGCCTTTGGACGCCAAGAGGCGACGCATAGCGGCGAATTCCTGGGAATTGCGCCCACGGGCAAACGTATTGAAATCCGTTACATGGATTTTTGGAAAGTCGTCGACGGTAAGATTGTCGACAATTGGGTAAACGTCGATTTCGCCCATGTGGCGGCGCAACTTGGCGTGGATTTGTTTAATGGCGAGGGCTGGGAAGCCTATGATCGGGGCGAAAAAACCGCCCCGCGTCCAGATCAAAAAGGTGAGTAAAATGGCAGTACAATACCTACATAAATCAAAACCAGAATCTGAAAAAGCAGCAGAAGACGCCAAGGTGCGCGCCGTTGTCGAAGCAACGTTGGGCGATATCGAGGCGCGTGGCGATGCGGCGGTTCGCGAACTAAGCGAAAAGTTTGACAGCTATTCTCCTACCTCCTTCCGCCTAAGCGAAAGTGAAATTCAGGCCGCCATGCAGCGTGTTTCAACGCGCGACATGGAAGATATCAAATTTGCGCAAAAACAAATCCGCAATTTTGCCGAGGCCCAGCGCGCATCCATGACCGATGTCGAAGTTGAAACGATGCCAGGTGTCATTCTGGGTCATCGTAACATCCCCGTGCAATCGGTTGGATGCTACGTGCCAGGGGGCAAATTTCCGATGGTTGCATCGGCCCATATGTCGGTTCTAACCGCATCTGTCGCGGGTGTGCCACGCATCATCGCATCAGCCCCGCCCGTAAACGGCGAACCTCATCCCGCAATCGTTGCGGCAATGCATCTGGGTGGCGCGCATGAAATCTATGTCATGGGCGGTATTCAGGCGGTGGGCGCGATGGCCATTGGCACAGAAACCATTGATCCTGTGCATATGTTGGTGGGTCCCGGAAACGCATTTGTGGCCGAGGCAAAGCGCCAACTTTATGGACGTGTGGGGATTGACCTATTTGCGGGACCAACGGAAACAATGGTCATCGCGGATGATACGGTTGACGCGGAACTGTGCGCCACTGACCTGTTGGGCCAAGCGGAACACGGATATAATTCACCCGCGGCGATGATCACCTGTAGCGAAAAATTGGCCCGTGCCACGTTGGAGGAAATTGAACGCATCCTCTCGATCTTGCCTACATCGGAAACGGCGCGTATCAGTTGGGAAAATTATGGCGATATGATCCTTTGTGACAGCCATGAAGAGATGTTGGCCGTCGCCAATGACATGGCCTATGAGCACGTGCAAATCATGACCGATCGCGATGATTGGTATTTGGACAATATGCACTCCTACGGTGCGCTGTTCCTTGGGCCACGCACGAATGTCGCCAATGGGGATAAGGTGATTGGCACCAATCACACCCTACCCACGAAAGCGCCCGCGGCCAGGCGACGGACATCCAGATCCGGGCCAAAGAAGTGCTGCACAA
>CAXACF010000019.1:0-11632 GCA_963967125.1 uncultured Rhodobacterales bacterium
CCGTCTGCATAAACCAACTGTTCGGCGTGTTTCACCTCGCAGCCCAAGGCAATTGCAAACCTGCGCAAAGGTGCATTGAATGATCCGCCCCCTTTGGTCACGTCCCGCGCAATGGATAGATATCGAATGCCATCGGGTGTTTCGGCAAGTTGTCGTAAAAACTGTCCCGGTGTTTCGAAGGCACGGTGCACATTCCAAAGTGGGCATGCCCCCCCAAACCGCGCAAATTGAAGCCGTGTGGCAGAATGGCGTTTTGTGATGGTGCCTGCTTGATCCACGCGGACGAAGAAGAATGGAATGCCATTGTTTCCTGGTCGCTGCAATGTGGACAGGCGATGGGCCACTTGTTCTATCGAGACGCCAAAGTGACTTGATAAACGCTCCAAGTCATGGCGTTCGCGGCGCGCCGCTTCCAAAAACTCTTTATATGGCATAAGGGCCGCGCCCGCGAAATAGTTGGCCAAGCCGATTTTGGCGATTGCGCGTGCTTCTGGACTTTGGAACCGTGCAAGATCAAGCGTGGCTTCCAAAAGTTTTTCCTGACTTATTAAGGCCAGTTGCAAAAGGATTTGAAACCGCGCTGTTTCCGATGAAATGCGACTGCTGATAATTAAAATCTTGGTATTTGGATCATAAATGCGTGTCGCGTCCTGATCGCCGGTTCGCAGTGTTATCCCAAGGTCATGAAGTGTCTTGATCGCTTTTTTATGTATCCAATCTGGGCTTTGGCGCCCTTTGGCAAAACCTTCTGCTGCACGATCAACCGCATCAATATAATTGTCACAATAATGAAAGAAATCGCGCACCTCTTCCCATGGACTGGGCTGAAGGCGTGCATCGTCGCGCCCAAGTGCCTCATCAAGTGACGCAAGGCGTTCTTGGGTTTGTCGATAGGCACGGTGCAAATCCAGAAATGCACGTGCAATGGATGGCGCATTTGATGCGGTTAATCGCATATCGGCCAATTGCGGTGGCGTGTCGCCAAAGATTGGATCGCTAAAGGCCTCTCTCATGTCCGAAAACAGGCGTTCGTTCTCGCTTGATGAAAGTTCGGTGACATCAAAGCCAAACTCTTGTGCCAACGCCAGAATAACGGTGCCAGATAGGGGGCGATTATTATTTTCCATCTGGTTCAGATAGGGCAGGGATACGCCCAGTTTGGATGCAAAATCCTTTTGCGTTAATCCTAAGCGTTGCCGCATGTCGCGCAATTTAGCGCCTGAATATAATTTTTTAATCGCCACGCGATGCCCTTTGCAAATATAGCAAATCTGATTTGTAAATATTTGCAAATTTGCTCCCTGCCGTCCAGTGGTAAGGCAAAGCATACTTGCGCTTTGATCTATCAACTTTAGCGTGTACTGCAGTCAGTTAGGTATACAGAACAAATCATAGGTGTTTTATGCGGAATTTTCTTAATCTTTTAGTCGGTGTTTGCGGTGTCCTTACCGGGACCGTTGCTTTTGCTGCGGATGGGCCTGATCGGTGGCAGTTGGATGCGGCTGGACCAAATTCGATGGTTAAAATCACTGTGTCGCGCAATGGTGGCTCTGAAAAACGATATGATCCAAAATATGCATGGATCTCAGATGATGAAACAGGGTTAAAGACGTCTGATTTGTTGATTTATTGTAACCCAAGCAATACGAACAGAATGATCGCCGTTCGTGACCGGCGATATATTACAAATGCCGTGCGCAAAGTCACTCTGCGCATAGATGATGAGAAATTTGTCGGTTATGCAAAAGAGGCAACAGTAATATTTAATACCACAAACGATTATTGGAGTTTTAAGGCCCCCGATAAATTATTATCTGCGCTACGCGCTGGGCAAACGGTAGGTGTGGAAATATTTACGCCTGATACAACGTTCGACGTTGGGACATTTACCCTGAAAGGGTCGTCGAGTGCGATTAAACAGGCGTTGCGCGGGTGTTAAAGCGATTGTGTGTCTAAGGTTCGGTTACGTTTGATCACAAGTAAGATCAGCAAAATACCAATAAACACCGATAGCCACATCAGCGCGATAAGCGCAAGGTCCCCTGAACCCATGTGTAACACGGGGCCTGCCAATGCCGATAATGCGGCCCCACCGCCAATCATCATGGCACTGCCTAATCCTGATGCAGTGCCAGCCAACTCTGGTTTAATCGCTAACATTCCAGCGGTCGCATTGGGAATGCTCATCCCGTTGCCAAGGCCGACAAATGTCATAAAGCCAAAAAAGCTAAGCGCGCTACCATATCCAAATGCGCTAATTGCAAACGACATGGACATACCGACCAGAGCAAGCGTCAAGCCATAAAGGACCATCAAATCAATCCCAATCGACTTGGAATAGCGGCCCGCAATAAAGTTGCCAAAGAAATAACCAAAGGCAGGTGCTCCCAGAAATAATCCAACACTTTGCGGATCAAGTGCATAGACCTCGGCCCCGACCGCGGGCGCTCCGCCAAGGTATGCAAAAAACGCGCCCGAACCAAATGCCGAAGCAAGGCAATATCCCCAGAACCGTTTTGACGTCAGAAGGATTGGATAATTTTGGAACTGCCCTAGGATCGATTTATTGCTTTCAGGGGCGGTTTCGCCCTGATCAAAATAACTGAGCATCAGCATGATGATCCCAAGTCCTGCCAAAACGAAAAATGTGCCATGCCAGCCAAAGTGTGTGTCGATGAAACCGCCCAGAGCGGGGCTGAACATTGGAACAACGGCCATGCCCATGGTGACATAGGCGATACGAGATCCAGAACTGGCAGTGTCCGTTGTATCACGGACAATCGCACGCGAGACGATCATACAGGTCGCGGCAACAGATTGGATTGCGCGATAAAGCAAAAATGTTTCGAAGCTTTGTGCATAGGCGCAGCTGATGGATGCAATCACAAAGATAATCAACGAAACTTGGACAATTTTGCGCCGACCAATACGATCAGAAATGGGGCCAGCAAATAATTGGATCAGGGCGCTGGTCCCAAGGTAAACACCAACAGACAAACCCATTGCAGCAGGCGTTGTCGAAAACTCTATCGCCATCTGCGGAAGACTGGGCAAATAAATATTCATCGCCAGCGCCGAGATTGAGGCCAGCAAAACAAGGGTCAGCATTGTTGGTTGTGTTGTGCGATCAAAGAAACGCGCGGCTGGAAAATTGTCCATGTGAAACAGCTAGAACCTTCGTTCTGGGTTGTCCATGCGAAAACGAAATATTTGCAAATTCGCAAATTAGCAAAAAATGATTTACATAAATTTGCAAATTTGCCGAAAAAACCTTGGTAATGCTGCAGGTGCAGTGTAAGCAGGCTGAAACGAAAAAAGAGGTTGCTATGAAAGATATTTTGCAAGAGCTGGAAGATCGCCGCGGTGCCGCGCGTTTGGGCGGTGGTCAAAAGCGCATTGATGCACAGCATTCAAAAGGCAAACTAACCGCGCGTGAGCGTATCGAACTTTTGCTGGATGAAGGCAGCTTTGAAGAGTTTGACATGTTTGTTGCACACCGCTGCACCGATTTTGGCATGGAAAATCAACGCCCTGCTGGCGATGGTGTCGTGACGGGATGGGGCACCATCAATGGTCGCATGGTCTATGTGTTCTCTCAGGACTTCACTGTTTTGGGCGGTTCTGTATCTGCGACACATGCGCAAAAGATTTGCAAAATTATGGACATGGCTGTCGAAAACGGCGCACCCGTAATTGGTTTGAACGATTCTGGTGGAGCACGTATTCAAGAGGGTGTTGATAGCCTTGCGGGATATGGCGAAGTCTTTAAGCGGAACATTCAGGCCTCTGGTGTTGTTCCGCAGATCTCTGTGATCATGGGCCCATGTGCAGGTGGTGCAGTGTATTCGCCTGCGATGACCGACTTTATATTTATGGTCAAGGACAGCTCTTACATGTTCGTGACGGGCCCTGATGTTGTGAAAACAGTGACAAACGAAGTTGTCACAGCAGAAGAACTGGGCGGTGCGTCTACACATACTAAGAAATCGTCGGTTGCAGATGGCGCATTCGAAAACGAAGTCGAAGCCCTAAGCGAAGTGCGCCGCTTGGTTGATTTTCTACCACTGAACAATCGCGAAAAAGCGCCCGTGCGCCCCTTCTTTGATGAACCAGGCCGTGTTGAGGCTTCATTGGACACATTGGTTCCCGATAACCCCAACACACCCTATGACATGAAAGAGCTGATCACGAAATTGGCGGATGAAGGTGATTTTTACGAAATCCAAGAGGAGTTTGCAAAAAACATCGTCACTGGTTTTGTGCGTCTTGAGGGACAAACAGTGGGCGTTGTTGCAAACCAACCGATGGTTTTGGCGGGATGCTTGGACATTGATAGCGCACGCAAGGCTGCGCGCTTTGTGCGTTTCTGCGATGCGTTTGAAATTCCAATCCTGACATTGATTGACGTTCCTGGTTTCTTGCCTGGTAAATCACAGGAATATGACGGGATCATCAAACACGGTGCAAAACTGCTGTTTGCTTATGGTGAAGCGACCGTTCCGAAAGTGACCGTTATCACGCGTAAAGCATATGGTGGTGCTTATGTTGTGATGTCCTCTAAACACCTGCGGGGCGATTTCAACTATGCTTGGCCAACTGCAGAAATTGCGGTAATGGGTGCCAAAGGCGCGACGGAAATCATTCACCGTGCGGATTTGGGCGATGCCGATAAAATTGCGCAGCACACGGCCGATTATGAGGATCGTTTTGCAAACCCATTTGTTGCCGCCGAGCGTGGTTTTGTGGACGAGGTGATCCAGCCCCGTTCAACACGCAAACGGGTGGCACGTGCCTTTGCATCTTTGCGCAACAAAAAGGCGCAAAATCCATGGAAAAAGCACGACAACATTCCGCTATAAAATGACTTGGATGACCAGCGACATAAACGGTGAATACATCATGGCGCGGCGCTTGCCGGTGCGCTTTGATCTTTGTGTTGAAACGACACTGCCGTTGATGTCACGTCGCAAATTGGCCCTGCAAATCCGTCAGGATATGTGGCGCGTTCTGCAAAATCTGCGGGGCTTTTTGCCCGCGGTGTCGGTGACGCGTTTGGGTGATGGGGTGCAGGTGCGTGCAGGTGGTCAATTCACCTGTCCCGTCCATGTTCCCTCTGCCGAGGCGAAATTGCGCGACATGTTGAACGACGCCACGCGTCGTCAGCGTTGGTCAAACTTTGCAAAACTTAAGGGTGCATCATGCTAAAGCATCGCGGATTTCCAGGACGTCTTCCGGGGACGGATTATCAATTCACCATCCGTCGTCCAAACCCAAAAGGTGTTACGCCCATCACTGCACGTGAACGTTTCCGCGATCGCAAACCTGCGGACCGCCGCGCGGATGCAGGTTTTGTGACTGCCCTTGTGCAACATTTTTGGGATCAGCCGTTTGAACGCGGCAATTTAGATGCAGGAAGGCTTAGCTGGCTTTTTGGTCGCGAAGTCAAACCCTATGATGATCCCTTTGATCCAGAAGATTACGAAGCGCTTCTGATTTTGGATTTGAACCTGATCAAAGCCAATTTTCCTGACGCCTTCGAGCCCGAATAAGAAAGGAACAGAGACATGTTCGATAAAATTTTGATTGCTAACCGTGGCGAAATCGCCTGCCGCGTGATTAAGACAGCCCGCAAAATGGGCATCAAAACCGTTGCGATTTATTCTGATGCTGATCGCAATGCACTGCACGTTGAAATGGCAGACGAAGCGGTCCACATCGGTCCACCACCCGCGAACCAATCCTATATCGTGATTGACAAAGTCATGGAGGCGATCAAGGCAACAGGTGCACAAGCGGTGCACCCCGGTTACGGGTTCCTTTCAGAAAACCCAAAATTTGCAGAAGCCTTGGCCGCCGCAAATGTTGCATTCATCGGCCCACCTGTTGGTGCGATTGAAAGCATGGGCGACAAAATCACATCCAAGAAAATCGCCCAAGAGGCAGGCGTTTCAACGGTGCCTGGTTACATGGGATTGATCGAGGATGCGGATGAGGCCGTGAAAATCAGCCAGCAAATCGGCTATCCCGTCATGATCAAGGCCTCCGCCGGTGGCGGCGGTAAAGGCATGCGGATTGCGTGGAATGATGAAGAAGCACGCGAAGGTTTCCAATCATCCAAAAACGAGGCGGCAAACAGCTTTGGTGATGATCGTATCTTTATCGAAAAATTCGTAACACAGCCGCGCCACATCGAAATTCAGGTTTTGGCAGACGCGCATGGCAATTGCATTTACCTGAATGAACGCGAATGTTCGATCCAGCGTCGTAACCAAAAGGTTGTTGAAGAAGCGCCAAGCCCATTTTTGGATGAGGCAACGCGTAAGGCCATGGGCGAACAATCCTGTGCGTTGGCTAAGGCCGTGGGCTATGCGTCCGCTGGTACAGTTGAATTTATCGTTGATGGGGATCGCAATTTTTACTTCCTTGAAATGAACACACGTTTGCAGGTGGAACACCCTGTGACCGAATTGATCACAGGTGTCGATCTGGTTGAGCAGATGATCCGCGTAGCGAATGGCGAACCGCTGTCAATCACGCAAGATGATGTGAAAATCAACGGTTGGGCAATTGAAAACCGTCTTTATGCAGAAGACCCTTATCGTAACTTCCTGCCATCTATTGGTCGCCTGACACGCTATCGTCCCCCCGCGGAAGAGGCGACAGAAACTGCAGTTGTGCGCAACGACACAGGCGTGTTTGAGGGTGGTGAAATCAGCATGTATTACGATCCAATGATCGCAAAACTATGTACATGGGCCCCAACCCGTGCGGACGCGATCGAGGAAATGCGCATTGCCCTTGATCGGTTCGAGCTTGAGGGGATCGGTCACAACCTACCGTTTTTGGCCGCTGTGATGGATCATCCGAAATTCACATCTGGTGATATGACGACAGCCTTCATTGCCGAGGAATATCCAGATGGTTTCCAAGGCGTTGAATTGAATGAGGCTGAATTGCGCCGCATCGCGGCCTCTGCCGCTGCGATGAACCGCGTTGCGGAAATTCGCCGCACGAAAATTTCGGGCCGCATGGACAACCACGAACGTCGCGTGGGTGACAATTGGGTGGTGAGCCTGCAGGGTGAAAAATTTGCCGTATCCGTTGCCGCCGATGCAAATGGGTCAACGGTCGCCTTCGAAGACGGCGCATCCTTGCGTGTCGAGGGGGATTGGACGCCCGGCATGATGCTGGCCGATATGACAGTTGATGGTGCACCATTGGTGATGAAGGTGGGCAAAATCACAGGTGGTTTCCGCATCCGTAATCGTGGTGCGGACCTAAAGGTGCATGTGCGTTCGCCGCGGCAGGCGGAATTGGCCCTGCACATGATCGAAAAACTACCACCAGACACATCCAAAATGTTGCTCTGCCCCATGCCTGGTCTGATCGTCAAAGTTGACGTTGAAGTTGGACAAGAGGTGCAAGAGGGTCAGGCGCTGTGTACAGTTGAGGCGATGAAAATGGAAAACATTTTGCGCGCTGAACGCAAAGGTGTTGTTTCCAAAATCAACGCAGCTGCGGGCGATAGTTTGGCAGTTGACGACATCATCATGGAATTTGAGTGATCACATCACGCGACATAAGTGTGGGAATGCGTCAGTTATCTTGGCGCATTTCCTGCTGTCGCATCGGCATTTTGTCGATGGTACGTGAAATTTCTCGGATGTCCCATGGAAACGGTTTGCGCAAGGCCTTGTGCCCGTCTTTCCCGATCAACAAGATCATAAAGCCATGGGGACGAAATGTTGTGCGCAGCTTTGATTTCATCGCAGGATTGGTATCGATTGCGACCACCACATCACGTTCTTTCAACGCCTCAATTTCTTCGTTGATCATGGCCAATTGGTCTTGGAACCGTGGATCACGGTCGGAATTTGCAAAAACCACCAGGACACGGTTTTGCCATTCATATGCGCCGATATCGGTGCTTGGCGTAACATCAAGGAATATTGTGTCAGCGTCGCTTGCGGCAACTTGGGTTGCACAAAAGGCGGCAAATAAGATGGATGTGACGAATTTCATGGCTGCTCCCTTTCTCTCAAAGATAGGGGGCGCAGATACGAATGCAAAGAGGGTACACGATTTTTGTGCCTGATAATTTACTGCGCTGAGCGAGATGTTTCGAACGCCGCGCAAAAAGGAGAGCGATATGACGCAAGATAAAGACACATGGCGCAAACAAGCCGAGAAAGAGCTTCGCGGGCGCCCGCTTGATGATCTCACATGGAACACACTTGAGGGTATCCCTGTATCGCCCCTTTATACGGCGGATGATGTGGCGGGGCTGGACCATATGAATACGATGCCCGGGATCGAACCCTTTACGCGCGGCGTCCGTGCGACGATGTATACGGGGCGTCCATGGACCATCCGCCAGTACGCAGGCTTTTCCACGGCAGAGGAATCAAACGCTTTTTATCGTCGTGCTTTGGCAGCGGGTCAGCAGGGTGTTTCGGTGGCGTTTGATTTGGCGACACACCGTGGATACGACAGTGATCATGAACGTGTAATTGGGGATGTCGGCAAAGCGGGTGTTGCAATCGACAGTGTCGAGGACATGAAAATCCTGTTCGACGGAATCCCGTTGGATAAGGTGTCTGTGTCCATGACAATGAATGGTGCTGTGATCCCCGTATTGGCGAATTTCATCGTTACAGGGGAAGAGCAGGGGCATGATCGTTCGGTCCTGTCAGGCACCATTCAAAACGATATTCTGAAAGAGTTCATGGTGCGCAACACCTATATCTATCCACCTGAACCATCGATGCGGATCATCGCGGATATTATCGAATATACGTCCAATGAAATGCCGAAATTTAACTCAATCTCGATCTCGGGCTACCACATGCAGGAGGCGGGTGCGAACCTGGTTCAGGAATTGGCATATACCCTTGCAGACGGCAAAGAATACGTCAAAACCGCCATGGCGCGCGGCATGGATATTGATAAATTTGCGGGCCGCTTGTCCTTCTTCTTTGCCATTGGCATGAACTTTTTCATGGAGGCTGCGAAACTGCGCGCGGCGCGTTTGTTGTGGCACCGCATAATGGATGATTTGGGTGCGAAAGATCCACGTTCAAAAATGCTACGCACACACTGCCAGACATCAGGCGTGTCGTTGCAGGAACAGGACCCTTACAACAACGTTATCCGCACCGCGTATGAGGCGATGTCAGCCGTTTTGGGGGGCACTCAGTCGTTGCACACAAATGCGTTGGATGAGGCGATTGCCCTGCCCACTGATTTTTCAGCACGCATCGCGCGTAACACCCAGTTGATCTTGCAAGAGGAAACAGGGGTGACCAACGTGGTCGATCCATTGGCAGGTTCATATTACGTCGAAAAACTGACGTCCGATCTGGCGGATGCGGCATGGAAATTGATCGAAGAAGTCGATGAAATGGGCGGCATGACCAAGGCCGTGGCCAGCGGTATGCCAAAACTGCGGATCGAAGAAACCGCCGCCCGTCGTCAGGCGGACATCGACCGCGGTGATCAGGTGATCGTGGGTGTTAATAAATACCGTCTGGAAAAAGAAGACGAGATTGACATTCTGGACGTTGATAACGTTGCTGTTCGCGAGGCGCAGATTGCGCGTTTGGAAAACATCCGCAGCACACGCGACCAAGCAAAATGTAAGGCTGCCTTGGCCGAACTAAGCCGCCGCGCAGCTGAAGGTGGCAACCTATTGGAAGCCGCAGTCGAAGCGGCCCGCGCACGTGCCTCAGTAGGAGAGATTTCGATGGCAATGGAAAATGTATTCGGACGACACAGAGCCGAAGTTAAAACGCTTGCCGGGGTTTATGGTGCCGCCTACGAAGGTGATGAAGATTTCGCAGCGATCCAAAAATCGGTCGAAAGTTTTGCCGAGGAAGAAGGCCGCCGTCCCCGTATGTTGGTTGTCAAAATGGGACAAGATGGTCATGACCGTGGCGCCAAAGTCATTGCAACGGCCTTTGCGGATATCGGATTTGACGTGGATGTTGGCCCCCTGTTCCAAACCCCAGAAGAAGCCGCACAAGATGCCATTGACAACGATGTGCATGTGATTGGCATTTCATCACAAGCCGCAGGCCACAAAACATTGGCCCCGCGTTTGATTGAAATCCTTAATGAACGCGATGCAGGTGATATTTTGGTGATCTGTGGCGGTGTGATCCCGCAGCAGGATTACGATTTCCTTAAATCTGCTGGGGTGAAGGCGATTTTTGGACCAGGAACGAATATTCCAAATGCGGCCCAAGAAATCCTGGATTTGATCCGCGAAGCGCGCGATTAAAACGAAAAACCCCGCCAACTGGCGGGGTTTTCTTTATCCGGCTTTTGGCATCACTTGATAGCCAATTTCATTGGTAACTTCGAACAATCCGTCTTCTTTGCGGGCAAGTTTTCCTGTGCGCAACATATGCGCAAAGTGTTGTAGGCTTTCTTCGCGAGAAAAGTCATCTTCTGTTCCGCTCAGTTTTACGGTGCGCAATAGTTGAGGGCGCGAGAACTGATCAATTCCGCGAATTTGCGATAGATAGGTTGCAGCAGCCTCTAATTTCGCTTCAAGAGAATGCGCACCAACGTGGGCTGCAAATTGTCCGAAATCCGCGAAGTCTGATGTTTTTACAGGTTCGGCCTGAGTTTCATGTGTATCCGTCACGGCCATTTCTGGCTTTGGTGCTGGCGTTGGTGCTGCTATCTCGGGCGCCTCGGCTGCGGGTTCGTCAATACGTTGTTCAGCGACCAATCGCAGCGGTGCAGATTTGCGCACACCTGATGTTTCTGGGCGACGTGGGCGGACAGCCTTGGCCAAATCATTACGATAGGCCTCTGTGCTGTCCTTATCATCTTTGCCCAGTGATTTGTCGGCGATGGTTGCAGCCACGGCAGCACGCAAATGGGCCAGTGCATTTCTGCGACGATTGCTTTCTGGTTTTGCCATTTGTTGATCTGTTTCGTCCATAAGGCGCGACACATCGGCGGTATCCACGGGCTCGGACGTTTCGCGACGGGTTTTCGCAACAGGACGCGCTGGACGGCGCACGGCAACAGGTTGTGGTGCATCATCATCGTCCACTGTTTCGTCTGACTGTGCCGCTGCATTCTGTTCATCAGAGGGCCCTGGAGATACATTGATCACGTGAACGCGTGGCTTGCGCAGTGGAATACGCTCTTCCTCAACAGGCTGTTCCAAGCGTAGAGGCACGCGGTCTTCCGCAACCTCCGGTTCGTCTTCATGCGTATCGTCGAATTCGTCAGAGATATCATCCGCCGCAGTGTCCTGCGCCACGCGACTTTCAACCGCGTCATCTGTCTCCATCAGGTCTTGGGTAAGGGCAGCTTCGAATTCGTCCGTCTCTGGCATAACATCTGCGAACACCGTGTCCGTAGACGTTTGTTCGCCGTCATACTCTGTCTCAGATACCATCTCTGAAACGGCAGGTTCGTGGTCTTCAACCTCTTCGGCCGCGGTTTCCGAAACATCGTCGCCATGGTGAGGATCGATTAACGTTTCCTCCGTTGTGGTTTCGACGGGGCTTTCTTCTGGCGCTTCTTCATCGTCGATTGCATCGTGGTGTTCAATCACTTCATCCGCGTCTTCTTCGACGGCCTCATCAGTGATTGGCGCTGGGTCGATTTCGGG
>CAXACF010000020.1:0-11316 GCA_963967125.1 uncultured Rhodobacterales bacterium
GATCGCGCAAATCAATAGTGACAGAGGATTTACCACGATTGCACGAATGAAAATAAGAGGCGGTTTCCTCATCCCCTTTTGTGATAAATGGGGGTCCCCATGCGCGCGTATCATCACCCTGTGCGGCTTCAACCTTGATCACCTCAGCCCCAAGATCGGCAAGCGTTTGACCCGCCCATGGGCCCGCAAGAATGCGGGCCAATTCGATGACCTTTAAACCTTGTAATGGACTGGGCATTAGGAACCTAGTTTTTCGTCCAACAGTGCTGACAGCTCTTCATAGGATCGGTTGGACACCATTTCACCGTCAATTACAAAACTGGGTGTACCGCTGATTTTATGCTCTTCCATATTGGCTTTGTACCACCCCACCAAGTTGCGTAGATTATCTGCATCCTGCAGACAGGCGTTGATTTGATCATCGCCAAGGCCCGCCAATTTGCCAATCTTGCTCAGCTCTGTGACGATAGCCAAATCATTGCCAGCGCGTGACCATGTTTTTTGTTTTTCAAACATTTGATCAATCACACCAAAATACCGATCTGGTCCTGCGCAGCGTGCAATCATTGATGCCCACATACCGTATTTATCGAAGTACACCTCGCGAAAGACAAACTTCACTTTGCCTGTTTCGATGTAGTTTTCTTTCAACTGCGGATACACATCACTGTGAAAATTTGCGCAATGTGGACAAGTCATCGAGGCATATTCAATGATCTCGATGGGCGCATTCACATCCCCCAAAATCATTTCGGTGACCGCTGGTTTATCTGTTTCGGCCTGTGCTGCGATTGTTCCCATCATCGCGATCCAAACAGTCGATAAAAGTGTCATCAAAAATTTCATTTTTTACGTGCCTTTCTAATGTGGCGTATTTTTGGTTTGGTTTTTGGTTAGAACATTCCGCCCCAATTCTTCAAGGGCGCGGCGCAAGTTTTGATCTGTGACCGTACGTGCGGTTTCATGAGCCTGTTGTTGAACAGCTGGGCTTAATGTCGGTTTGGACTTTGGTTTGGCCTGGAATTCGACCTGTCCTTCTGAAAATCCGATTGGCGCAGTTTGCGTGATCCGAACCCGTGCAATGGCGTTATATCCATATACCGCGTTCACTTTGGTGCGAATGGCCTCTTTTTGCATTTCGATCATGGGGGCATGCGCACCCGTTGTCAGAATGCTAAGGGTCGCCCCCATACCACCGCGCCCATAGCTGACCTCAACAGGACGCGTGATCGCAGCGATGTCCGCGCCCACAATTTCCAACCAATGGGTCAAAACACGCGATTGCGCAAACCCGCGGCCTTCGCTGACTTCGCGAATGCGGGACTGCAAAACAGTCGCGGTTCGTTTGAACCGATTTTTACGTGCGATATCTGTCATCAATCTTTACGAGTCGGTGTTGCGGTTTAGTTTAGTTTGTTGTTGAAATCACACCACCCTAAATCCACAAAATCAGAGTTCAAACTTGCGTGACTATCCGAAATCCCAAGATCTGCTTGATTGGTATGATCGTCATGCCCGCGTTATGCCATGGCGCGTCGCGCCCGCAGATCGTGCAAAAGGGGTGGCTCCAGATCCCTATCGCATCTGGATGTCAGAAATCATGCTGCAGCAAACAACCGTTGCTGCAGTCAAAGCGTATTTTGTAAAATTCACAAACCTATGGCCCACTGTTCAGGATTTAGCAGCGGCCGAGGATGCAGATGTCATGGCCGCATGGGCAGGATTGGGGTATTACGCACGGGCGCGCAACCTGTTGAAATGTGCGCGCTATGTCACCCTGCACCACAATGGCATGTTCCCACGATCACATGAACAGTTGCTAGAGTTACCGGGTGTCGGCCCTTATACTGCTGCTGCGGTATCTTCTATTGCATTTGATCTACCTGAAACCGTTGTGGACGGGAATGTGGAACGGGTGATCGCGCGCCTGTTTGATATCCATACCCCCCTGCCAACGGCCAAGGCAGAATTGACCGAATATGCAAAAACCCTAACACCGCAAAAACGCCCGGGCGATTATGCACAAGCCATCATGGATTTGGGGGCCACGATTTGCACGCCTAAAAAACCAGCCTGCGGATTATGTCCATGGCGGACAAATTGTATCGGGTTGGCCAATGGTACACATCTTGAATTGCCAAAAAAACTGCCCAAGAAAAAGAAACCGACGCGCATTGGCACCGCCTATGTCGCGCGTCGCGTCGATGGTGCATACCTATTGGAAACGCGGCCTGAAAGCGGGCTTTTGGGAGGGATGCAGGCATGGCCCACAACAGATTGGGCGGAAACAGCGGTTAATGAGGATGCCCCAATCCATGCAGAGTGGAAAACCCACGCGGGAGAGGTGCGCCACACCTTTACCCATTTTCATTTAAAACTGCAGGTAAAAACCGCGTTGGTTCCCCTAGATCGCAGACAAACGCGCGGCGAATTTGTGCAAGCTGCTGATTTTGCACCTGCTGCACTTCCCACCGTGATGCGCAAGGTGTTTGATCTGGTCCGATCTGAATAAACTTGATAGAAACGCACAAGATGTAATGCAAAGAGGGACGAACATGGCGCAGACGAACCCGTTTCGCATTGGAGACTGGCTTCCTTTTTGGAGCTCTCTCATTTTGTTTGCTTTGGGATGGTTTACGGTTGTAACGGGCGGTTATAGCTTTCTTTTGGTGATCGCCACCGTCTGGTACGTGGTTCCAATTTTGGATCAAATCATGAACAAGGCAAAAAGCAATGTGGACCCTGAAACAGGGGAAAACACCCTTGCCCCCTTTGTTTTGATCACCAAAATTTGGCCGATTTTTCAATTCATCCTGATTTTTGGCGGGCTATGGATCGTTGAACAGCGTGATGACCCATTTGGCCTGCAGTTGGGTGTCTTTTTTGCAATCGGTACGATCAGCGGAACAGTTGGGATCAACTATTCCCATGAATTGATGCATCAGAAGAATAAATTTGAACGCAACATGGCCGATGCTTTGTTGGCAATGACGCTTTATTCGCATTTTCGCAGTGAACATTTATTGGTGCATCACCGTTATGTGGGCACGCCCCGCGATCCCGTCACCGCGCGCTATAACGAAGGATTTCACCGCTTTTTCCGCCGTGTGATCGTGCAGTGCTGGAAATCGGCATTTCGCGCCGAAAAGGACATGCTGCGCCGCAAGGGGCTACCGTGGTATGATCAAAGCAATCCTTTTTGGCGTTATTGGATGTTGCAAGGGATCTTTTTAGCGCTTGCCATCATGATCGGTGGGATGTCGGGCCTAATCCTGTTCCTGTTTCAGGCGTTAACCGCAGTATTCCATTTGGAATTGGTGAACTACATCGAACATTACGGGTTAACCCGCAAACACTTGGGTGGCGGCAAATATGAACCCGTTTTACCACATCATTCATGGAACGCGGAACATCGTGCGGCGAATTGGATGTTGATCAATCTGCAACGACATTCGGACCATCATTATAAACCAAACCGACGGTACCCTTTGCTGCAAACATACGGGGGATCGATTGCACCACAGTTGCCCTACAGCTATCCGTTTATGGGGTTGTTCGCCTTCTTCCCCTCCGTATGGCGCAAGGTGATGAACCATCGCGTTCAAAAATGGCGGGCCATGTATTATCCCGAAATTACGGATTGGTCTGCCTATAACAAAATGACAAACCCGAAACCGCGGTGAAAAGATGCCCCACGACATGGTCGCGGGGCACAAGTAGGCTTGTGTTGTCAGGACACAGGCGGATTGAGGGGTGCCCAGAATATATCGGGCACCGTCGGTAATTAGTTCATTTCTGATCGGATTTGTTGGCGCAGCATATCAATAGGCACGGTTTTTCCATCCCGCTTATACCCCCAATAGGTCCAGCCATTACAGCTTGGGGCGCCTTCTAGCTTTGCGCCGACTTGGTGAATGGACCCTTTGATATCGGCCCCCACCAATGTGCCATCGGCACGCACTTTTGCCTTATAGCGGCCATTTAACGACAAAAGCTCTTCTCCGGGACGCAACATTCCACGCTCAACCAATTGGCCAAAGGGCACGCGGGGTTCTGCACGTTTTCCAGTGGTTACGGCCAAGGCCTCGCTGTCATATTTACGCACCTTCGAAATGCGTTTCTCGGCAACCTTGCGATAAGCCTCTTCACGCTCGATCCCGATGAAATTACGGCCCAGCATTTTGGCCACTGCGCCCGTTGTCCCCGTACCAAAGAACGGGTCCAAAATCACATCGCCAGGATTGGTTGACCCAACCAAAACACGATGCAAAAGGCTCTCTGGTTTTTGGGTTGGATGCGCCTTATCGCCGTTTTCATCCTTCAGGCGCTCGTGACCTGTGCAAATCGGCAATACCCAGTCTGAACGCATTTGCACGCCTTCATTCAAGGCCTTTAGCGCTTCGTAGTTAAAGGTGTATTTGGCACCTTCGGATTTAGACGCCCAAATCATGGTTTCATGCGCGTTGGTAAACCGTTTACCGCGGAAATTTGGCATCGGGTTTGATTTGCGCCAAACCACATCGTTCAAAATCCAATATCCCTGATTTTGAAGTGCTGCGCCCACGCGGAAAATATTGTGATAGGATCCGATTACCCAGATTGCACCATTTGGTTTCAGGATACGGCGCGCGGCTTTTAACCACTCTGTCGTAAACTCGTCATATGCACGGAAACTATCAAATTGATCCCAATCGTCGTCGACGGCATCCACCTTGGAATTGTCGGGACGATGCAGATCGCCTTTTAATTGTAGATTATAGGGTGGATCTGCGAAAATCAGATCGACGCTGTTTTCTGGCAGCGCATTCATCACTTCGATGCAATCACCCGCCAAAATACGATTCAACGGGAGCGAGTCCGCCCCCATAGGAGTTGTGTGTTTATTCATTTTCTTTGCCTCAATCAACCGGCGCATTTTTGCGCTCTTGTTGTCCCTAAGATGAGTCAAAGATGATTCGAGGTCAATTTCTTTTTTGAATCAGAGGTTTATTTATTCTTCTTGATACAAGATATTGTGTACAGGTTTGAAAGAACGCCTATGATGTGGGGTTATGCCCAGTGACTTTAATGCAACAAGATGCTCTTTCGTGGGATAGCCCGCATTCTTGGCCCAGCCATATCCAGGGTACTGCGCGTCCAATTCCAGCATCAAATCATCGCGCGTAATCTTGGCCACAATCGATGCGGCCGCAATGGACAGGGATCGATCATCCCCTTTCACAACACAGGTTGATGGAATTATCAAATTTTTTGGCGCGCGATTACCATCGATCAAAGCGAAATCAGCGGGTTTAGGCAAATTTTCAATCGCACGCATCATGGCAAGGTGGCTTGCCTGAAGAATATTGATCTCATCAATCTCGGCCACGGATGCATGTGCCACCCCAACCATCGCCGTTTCTATGATCTGCGTAAACAACAGGCGGCGTTTTCGGTCCGTTAGTTTTTTGGAATCGCGCAAACCATCGGGAATATGATCTGGGTCTAATATCACCGCAGCCGCCGTTACGGGGCCACAAAGTGGTCCCCGCCCGACTTCGTCCACGCCTGCAACCGCAGTGTACCCTTGGTCTGTCGCCTCAGTCTCAAACGAAAAATCAGGCATGATCAGAGAGCGCCTGTTCAAAATCGGCAATCAAATCTTCAATCTTTTCCACGCCAATTGAAATTCGGATCAGGTTTTCTGGGATCCCTGTGTGCGGTTCGATGGTATGACGATGTTCGACCAAACTTTCAACACCACCAAGTGATGTGGCCCGATGGAACAGTGTGAGTTTTGAAATCACATCCAATGCCGCCTGACGTCCACCTTTGACCAACAATGACATCAAATACCCGCCACCATCCGGCATCTGACGCTGCACCCGCGCAGCATGCGGATGAGATGCCAATCCTGGGTAACACACGGCCTCAACCGCGCTGTGGTGTTCGAAATGGCGGGCAAACGTCAGCGCATTTTCACACATCCGTTCCACACGAATGGGCAAGGTGCGCAGGGATCGCATTAACATCCATGCTTCAAACGCGCCAATAATTGCACCAGCGACCTGTCGATTTTGTGCGATGCGCGTCCAAAGGTCGTCTTTTGATGCACAACACAAAACACCTGCCAAAACATCTGAATGACCATTCAACGCCTTGGTTGCGGAATGCACCACAATATCGGCGCCATGCGCGATTGGTTTTGTCAGCATCGGCGTGGCAGCCGTGCTATCGACCGCCAAAATTGCGTTTGGAAATCGTTTACGCATATGGGCAATATCAGTGACCTTGAGCCATGGATTTGAGGGTGTTTCAATGAACACCAAATCATAGTCAGATGTCACCTGATCCAACGCGTCGTCATCAGATGTATCGATAAAATCGACATCCATTCCAAGGTGCGCCGCATGATCGCCGATGAATTTCGTCGTTCCCCAATAGATGCCTGATTGCACCAAAACTCGTGATCCCCTTGGCAGGGCCTGAAAAATGGCAGCAATGGCCGCCATGCCCGAAGGGAACAACAATGCATCCTCCGCCCCTTCCAGTGCGGCAATCACGTCTTCGGCCAAACGCACGCCATCATTTTGATCCCGTCCATATGAATTATCTGGGCGCACCAGTGCATTGTCAGCATCGCGCACAAATGTTGTGGACATCTGCAAACTGGGTGTCACCCCCGCCGAATGTGGATCAATATGCCCAAGGAGCTGCGCGGCAATGGTATTGTCATGGGATTTTTTCATGAACGGTCCTCAACGAAAAACAGCGCCACACTGACGCTGTTTTCTAGGGTTACCTAAGCCTTTTAAAAAGCGCAAGAAATCTGATTTATTCTCCCAGCAACTGTTTGACGATTTGCTCTGCGGCATCGTCGATTGACATTGCGGTTGTGTCGATGTGGATTTCTGGGGTTTCTGGGGCCTCGTATGGGCTGTCGATCCCTGTGAAGTTCTTGAGCTGACCAGAGCGCGCCTTGGCATAAAGGCCTTTGACGTCCCGTTCTTCTGCAACGGACAGGGGTGTGTCCACAAACACCTCAACAAATTCACCAGGTGCCATCATATCCCGCACCATTTGCCGTTCGGACCGGAAGGGCGAGATAAACGCCGTGATGACGATCAGACCCGCGTCTGTCATCAGTTTTGCAACCTCACCCACACGGCGGATATTTTCAATCCGATCCGCATCGGTAAAGCCCAGATCCTTGTTCAAGCCATGGCGCACATTGTCCCCATCCAACAGGAAGGTGTGACGGTTCATGCGCGCAAGCTTCTTTTCAACCGCATTCGCAATCGTGGATTTCCCTGATCCCGATAGACCCGTCATCCACAGCACTGCTGGTTTTTGGTTTTTCAGGTTTGCATGATGATCCCGCGTGATGTCCGTTGCCTGCCAATGGATATTTTGTGCGCGGCGCAGGGCAAAATTGATCAGACCCGCACCCACAGTGGCATTCGTCATTTTATCGATCAGGATAAAACCACCCAACGTGCGGTTTTCCGCATAGGGCGCAAATGGAATGTCACGGTCCGTTGTGACGTTGGCCACACCGATTGCATTCAGATCAAGCGTTTTGGCCGCCGCATGTTCCATCGTATTGACGTTGATCTGATACTTGGGTTCCGCCACCGTTGCAGAGACGGTTTGCGCACCGATTTTCAGGTAATAGGAACGGCCTGGGATCAGCGCCTCTTCATCCATCCAAATCAGGGTGGTTTCAAATTGATCTGCCACTTCCAGCGGGGCTGACGCGGTTGTGATCACCTGACCACGGGAACAATCCACTTCATCCTTTAGCGTCAGTGTGATTGATTGACCTGCCGTCGCACTGTCCAAATCACCATCGTATGTGACAATGCGATCCACATGGCTGGTTTTGCCAGAGGGGAGGATACGCACCTCATCCCCCGGTTTGATGGTGCCTGCTGCGATTTTGCCGCTAAACCCGCGGAAGTCCAAATTGGGTCGGTTCACCCACTGAACAGGCATGCGGAACTCTTGGGTCGCGCTCGTGTTTTGATCCAGATCGACACCTTCTAAATGTGCCATCAGTGTTGGACCGCTGTACCAACTGGTGGCATCCGAATGGGCCGCGATATTATCCCCTTTGAACCCAGAGATTGGGATGGCGGTAAAGTCCGTAATACCGATGCTGTTTGCAAATTCGGTATACTCCGCAACAATCGCATCGAACGTGGCCTGATCATAATCGACCAAGTCCATTTTATTAACCGCCAGAACGATGTTTTTAATGCCAAGCAGGTGACACAAATAACTGTGGCGACGCGTTTGCGTTAAAACACCTTTGCGCGCATCAATCAGGATCACGGCCAATTCCGCGGTCGAGGCACCCGTGACCATGTTGCGCGTGTATTGTTCATGCCCCGGTGTGTCCGCCACGATGAACTTACGCTTTTCGGTGGCAAAGAAACGGTAGGCCACATCAATTGTGATGCCCTGCTCCCGCTCTGCGGCCAATCCATCGACCAGCAGCGCAAAATCAATCTCTTGGCCCTGAGTGCCAACCTTTTTGCTATCCGCTTCCAGCTGGGCAAGCTGGTCTTCAAAAATCATTTTGCTGTCATAAAGCAGACGACCAATCAGCGTTGATTTGCCGTCATCCACGGACCCACAGGTGATAAAGCGCAACAGCGATTTGTTTTGATGGCTTTCTAGGTAGGCATCAATATCCTGCGCAATCAGCGCGTCAGTTTTATAAACTTGATCTGTCATATCCCGCACCCCCTAAAAATACCCTTGCTGTTTCTTAACTTCCATTGAGGCACCCTGATCCTTGTCAATCGCGCGGCCTTGTCGTTCGGATGTCGTTGTCAAAAGCATTTCTTGGATGACGTCTGTTAGGGTCGCGGCCTCAGATTGCACAGCGCCCGTTAGGGGGTAACAGCCCAATGTTCTAAATCGGATTGAGCGCATGACAGGTGTTTCGCCAGGTTCCAATGGAAAGCGATCATCATCCACCATCAGGATCAAACCATCCCGTTCCACAGTCGGACGTGGCGCCGCAAAATACAGCGGTACGATTTCAATTCCTTCTAAATGGATGTATTGCCAGATGTCCAATTCCGTCCAGTTTGACAATGGAAAGACACGCATGCTTTCGCCCTTGGCTTTGCGCGCATTATAAAGCGACCAAAGCTCTGGGCGCTGTGCCTTGGGTTCCCATCTGTGTTGGGCGGTACGGAAGGAAAACACACGTTCCTTGGCGCGCGATTTTTCTTCATCCCGACGCGCACCCCCAAAGGCCGCATCAAACCCGTGTTTATCAAGCGCCTGTTTCAGCCCTTCGGTCTTCCACATATCCGTATGCAATGCGCCATGATCAAAGGGGTTAATCCCCTTTTCCTTGGCCTCGGGGTTTTGATGCACGATCAATTCCATCCCCGCATCCTTCGCGGCCTTATCGCGCAATTTATACATCTCTTGGAATTTCCAAGTCGTATCCACATGCATCAGCGGAAACGGAGGGGGAGAGGGATAAAACGCCTTTTTCGCCAGATGCAGCATCACCGCGCTGTCCTTGCCAACCGAATACAGCATAACTGGATTCTCGGCCTCCGACACAACCTCGCGCATAATCTCAATCGCCTCAGCCTCAAGCCGGGATAAATGCGTTTGAACAGATTTCATGGTCCCTCTTTCAATCGTGACTACAGGGCTGCACCTAAAGATGAATTACGTCAAATCTATGGAGTTTGAAAGGAGATCTCATGCACAATTCTCCATAGGTTGTATTTAAGAACATACGTCCCATCAGGCGTTCTATCGCAAAACGTCCCACCCCATACTAACGGCGGCAGGGGACGCAATTTCAACATGACGCCGAAATATGCCCCATCAATCCTGTAAAAGTTTGGTAATTTCCTCAAGTTTTGAGCGTACAAGATCACGATCTGCCTTGGCCTCGATATTCAGGCGAACCACTGGTTCGGTATTCGAACTGCGCAAATTAAAGCGCCAATCTGCGAAAGACAGACTGATCCCATCCGTTTCATCACGGCCCTCGGCTGTTCCCTCAAACGCGGCGATCACCTTGGCGATTGACGCCTTGGGGTCCTCCAATCGGAAATTCACTTCGCCTGAACTTGGGTATGCGGCAATACGTTCAGCCACCAATTCAGATAGGGGTTTTCCCGTGCGGCTCATCAATTCAACCACCAACAGCCATGGGATCATGCCGCTGTCACAATAGGCAAAATCGCGGAAATAATGGTGGGCCGACATTTCACCACCGTAAACTGCATCCACCTCGCGCATGATTTGTTTGATGAACGCGTGACCCGTTTTTGATTGCACCGCGGTTCCACCCTTGGCAGCGACCACAGATTGCGTGTTCCAAATAATGCGTGGATCGTGAACGATTGAAGCATCAGGCACTTTGTCTAGGAACACGTCTGCCAATAAGCCAACAATGTTTTCCCCATCTATAAACTGCCCCTTTTCATCAAAGAAAAAGCAGCGATCAAAATCCCCATCAAAGGCAACGCCAAGATTGGCATCATTTTCCATCACGACATCGGCCGTGGCGGCGTGATTTTCGGGTAATAACGGGTTTGGGATACCGTTTGGAAATGTATGATCTGGTTGATGATGGACACGGATGAATTCAATCTGCGGTGCGTTACGGCCAAGCGCAGTTGCAATGGCATCAAAGGTTGGACCCGCAGCCCCGTTTCCCGAATTCACCACAACCTTTAGCGGTTTCAAAACAGTTGCATCCACGAATGAAAGTAGCTTTGTCACATAGGCCGATTTAGCCTCTGATGCGATATCTTTACGCGATCCTTTGGTAGATGGCGTTGCAAACACGTTTTCCTCGGCCAATTTTCGAACCGCGGGAAGTTCAGAGGCGGGATCCAGCGGTTTTGACTCGGCCTTAACCATTTTCAGGCCGTTATAATTTATAGGGTTGTGTGATGCCGTGACTTCGATACCACCACATGCCGCAAATTCGGTTGTGGCCCAGTACATTTCCTCGGTCCCAGATAACCCAATATCCAGAACATCGGCACCCGCATCCATAATCCCACGCGCAACGGCATCTGCCAATTCGGGCGAGGTTTCGCGCGCATCACGTCCAACAACAATTGATTTTGCATTCAAGGTTTGCGCAAATGACCGTCCGATACGGTAGCAAATTTCAGCATCAATATTGACACCTAATTCCCCCCGCACATCATACGCCTTAAAACATGTTAAATCCATTTCATCCCCCACGCGTCAACGCTTGGCCTGATGCATGATCGCATCCAAAAACCCATCCACTGATCCACAATCAAACCGCCGACCATTCAAACGCACGGTTTCGACCGA
>CAXACF010000021.1:0-11239 GCA_963967125.1 uncultured Rhodobacterales bacterium
ATAAATTTTTTGGATGTATTGGCATCATGTTTGATAGGTAATTCTATTTGATGATCTCTGAATGCGTAGTCTGCGAGAATTTAAGAACTGTCGAGTATTGAGATTTAAGACTCTACGTTTGAGGTCACTCGTAGCAATTTCTGGTTCGGGACTCAGCATGTAAGGGTAAACCGGTTTTCCAAACTTTATCTCAAAATGAAAATCTTTTTTATTTAGTGTCTCATTGAATAAAGTGATGTCACGAAGTGTTGGATGTATAATGTCCAATAAATAAAATAGTATTGAGTTTCTTGCTGAAATATGAGTTGGAATAATTGGAACGTTGTGCTTTCGTGCGAGCGACACGGCAGAAGACATCCACGAACGTTCACGCAGTGATAACCCCGTCCGTTTAGCTAGCCGTCCAGATGGAAAAATTACACCAATACGCTGTTCTTTCATTGCTTGTTTCGTGAATTCTAGCGTTTCTTTTGTACGTGTTTTCGTACGTTTTTCTTTGCGCCACTCGACAGGAGCAATAAACTCGCTCAATTGAGGAAAAACGCGCAGAACATCACTGTTGGCAAAGAAATAAACATCGGGTCGCGTCTTAGCTATTGCACTGTATAAAAATACGGCATCGGCTATGCCTGTGGGGTGATTGGCAACGATCAAGGCAGGGCCTGTGGTCGGGATGTTGCTGCATCCCGTTAATTCTGTATCTTGAACAATTTCACCACAAAGTTTATCGAAAATTTCTGCGCCATTTAGTAGTTTAAGCGTATTCGCAATTTCAATCGTTTTGGAATATCGCAAACACGTTTTCAGAACACGATCGGATATAGCTGCACCGGTTGTTTTTGTCTGCAGCCAAGGCGCGCGTTCGTAAATCAATTGGTCGATTATGTCTTTCATGACAGTACGCCTATCGCCAGTGAATTTACCTATTGCATTGTATCGAGTGTATTTATTTCAGAGTTCACAATGCTAAGAGTAAACATTTCTGTTAACTTCAAAAAATCCCAAATTATTTTCATATCAACCACCATTTTACCTTTCGGATAAAGGAGCATTGTAAAAGTTAGATGTCATAGAAATTCATTGATTAGCGAGCATGACTTCGTTGTTTTTTATTTACCCAAATTTTACAAAGTGTTTGCAAAACTTTCATTTACCTTAAGCAAAAAATACACAATTGATCTGTAGATACTTTCCAAATGCATCTTTGGGGGTAAATGTGCTTAAACTTGACAACGTCACAAAAGTTTTTGGAAACAGTACTGCTGTGGACAGGGCGTCCTTCGAAGTTTCGAGTCCAATGATGATTGGTGTTATCGGGGCGTCAGGTGCTGGAAAGTCAACTCTACTAAGAATGCTCAACCGCTTAGAAGATGTCACAGATGGCTCCATTTTATATGAAGGCCAAGAGATTTCTCAGCTTTCTGGGAAAGATATGCGTCTGTGGCAGTCGAATTGCGCGATGATATTCCAGCAATTCAATCTAGTCCCTCGGATGGATGTTGTAAGCAACGTGCTTCATGGGACGCTAAACAGGCACTCTGCGTTCTCAACATTTTTCAATTTGTACCCAACTGAGGATATTCATCTAGCAATAGAGATATTGAATAGACTTGGTGTAGCAGAGCATGCATCTAAGCGCGCTGAGGCCTTATCAGGTGGACAGCAGCAAAGGGTCGCGATTGCGCGCGCTCTTATGCAAAACCCAAAATTAATCTTAGCAGATGAGCCAATAGCTTCCTTGGATCCTATGAATGCGCAGATAGTAATGGAGACATTGCGCCGTATTCATGAAGAGGATGGACGGACTGTTATTGCGAACCTACACACTTTGGATACTGCGCGCAGATACTGCGACCGCGTTATTGGCATGCGTCAAGGTCGGATAGTTTTCGACGGAACTCCTGAACAGCTCACCACGGGAATTGCTCGCGAGATCTACGGCGCTGGAGCAAATTTTTCAGAAGCAGCGACTTCTACAGAAATTCGGGAACAAGTGACTGTTTCCGCATGACTTTCATCTGCCTTGCCCGTGGGGGGCGGGGCAATATCAATTGGAGTGAAAAGATGAAAAAACTAATCGCAGCCGTCTTGGCAACAACAGCACTAACATCAGCAGCGCTTGCTGGTGGTCACGGAATTTCAGAATTCCGTATCGGTATCTTGGGCGGTGAAAACGCACAAGACCGTCTGAACAACAACGAATGTCTGCGTGAGCGGACAGAAGACCTGTTGGGTGTTGAGACAAAATTATTCGCACCAGCTGACTACGACGGTGTTATCCAAGGCTTGCTTGGTGGCACAATCGACATGGCTTGGCTTGGCGCGTCCGGTTATGCAAAAACATTCTTGAGTGACGAAAACGCGGTTCAGCCTGTGCTTGTTGCTGTGAACCTTGATGGTTCGTATGGATACCACTCAATTGGATTTGCTCGCAAAGACAGCAACATTACAAGTCTGGACGACATGCAAGGCAAAGCATTTGGGTTTGGCGATCCAAACTCAACATCTGGTTACCTAATTCCTTCAATTGAAATTCCTGAGCTAACAGGCGCGTCAATGGAGTCAGGGGATTATTTTGGCGAAGTAAAGTTCACTGGCGGCCACGAGCAGACAATCGTTGCTGTATTTAACGGTGACATTGATGCGGGCGTAACTTGGGCAGATGGTCTAGGTAACTGGGAAGACGGATACAACTCTGGCGCTTTGCGCAAAGCGGTTGACGCAGGTCTTGTTGATATGAATGAACTCGTGCAAATTTGGAAGTCAAAACCAATCCCTGAAGGTCCAATTGTATTGCGTAAGGCGCTTCCAGAAGACGTAAAAATCAAAATGACCGGCTTGATGGCCTCATTAAAAGATATGGATGCAGATTGTGCATACAACGTTTTCGCGGGTGAAAAGCTAGGCCTTATGCCAATCACACACGACGCGTACGTCTCTATCGTTGGCGCGCGTCAAGCAAAGTCTAACTAAGACCAAAGGAATTTGGGCAGATCAATATGGTCTGCCCTTTTCTACATTGAGGGCCCAGCGACATGGCATCAACATCAGATCCAAAACTAGATAGCATTAAATTTGGCTACATGGGAATGGTGCGTCAAAAGCGTTCATATAGTCTGATACTACTAATCGTATTCGTGGCTCTTCTGGTCAGTGGTTTTTTGACAGCCGAGGATCGCAACGCAGGTGGGTTCATTGAAGGCCTGCCACGTATTTTTGATTTCCCAGCATCGGTGCTAAGTGAAGCGACCGAAAAAGTCACTGAGCTTCCTGGACATATGGTGCGGTATTTTCCTGCATTGATAGAAACGATCAATATCGCTGCAGCATCGACGTTACTTGGAGCCTTTTTGGCAATGTTTTTATCGATGTTGTCCACGCGTGGCATGGCGCTATGGCCTAGAATGATTCCAGTTTTTCGACGTCTGATGGACACTATGCGTGCGATGCCCGAGGTTGTTATCGCGCTTGTTCTGATTTTTGTATTAGGTGGTGGTCCCGTACCTGCAATGATTGCGATTGCGTTTCATACTACGGGTGCGTTGGGTAAAATGTTTTCAGAAGTGAACGAAAATGCCTCGCTAAAACCTGTAGAAGGGCTCACATCCGTGGGTGCTTCATGGTTGCAAAAAATGGGTTTAGGGGTCGTTCCGCAAGTGGCCCCAAATTATTTATCCTATGCACTCATGCGGTTTGAAATAAACATTCGCGCGTCTGCGATTTTGGGATTTGTTGGCGCAGGCGGAATCGGATACGAGCTGAAGAACGCGATTTCTTGGGGGCAAGGGCGTTACGATGATGCTGCTGCGATCTTTATCCTTTTGTTCGGCACAATCGTATTTTTCGACCAAATTTCATCCTACTATCGCGACCGCCTAGCGCATGGTCGTGAAGCGGAGCTTTTATCATGAGTGTGACTGCTGATATCTCAAACCTTCAAACTTCGGCAACCCAAGCAATCGGCCGTAAAAAATACGCGATCATAGGCGCACTCGCCGTTCTGAGTGCGTATTTTATATATGTGTTCATTGCGTTTGATGTTGTTGGACTGTCTCAAAAGGCCTCATTGGACAATGCCAAAATTCTCGTCAGTGATAGTTATAGTTACAAAGTGCATGTAACGCGCGATAATCGTAGCAGCGACGTAAGTATTAAAATCGAAGGTGAAACCAAGGGGGCATACGCCGACGGCGAAAGCCCAGATTGGGTGAAGCTTGGCCAACAAACAGTGATTGATCTGGGTGATGGTCATGTTGTGACTTTTGGTGAAAGGGATGTTACGTATTTCGTACCTGATTTTGGAGAAATTTGGGCACAACCCGGTCGCCGTGGGGTGGAGACGAATATTCCTGAAGGCGATTTTCCTGGTAAGATCAACCAATCCAAGAATAGATTGGCCATTACAACAGATGCAGGTCGCTTAAGTGTAACCCGTAATCGTACCGAAGTTTTTCGTTATTTTGGGGGGTGGGAATTATTTTTCTTTACCCTTGACAGCCCTTACCATGGTCTTTCCTTTGGTGATCTTGTCAGTCGCAGTTTTGCTGGTGAAACAGGAGACATTTTCGAAGATTTTTGGAACAATCGTATGTGGCGCCATAAAGATGTTGCATGGGCGATCGGTGAAACGATCTTAATGGCGTTTATTGGCACATTTGGCGGTGCAATTATTGCGCTTCCACTTGCTTTCTTGGCGGCGAAAAACTTCACGCCCTTAATGAGTTTGCGATTTTTCATGCGTCGGGTTTTTGATTTTATTCGTGGGGTTGACGCGCTGATTTTCACGATCATGCTCGCGCGCGCTTTTGGTCCAGGGCCGATGACTGGGGCCTTGGCAATCTTGATCACAGACGTTGGTGGATTTGGTAAAATGTTTTCTGAAGTATTGGAAAATGTAGATAAAAAACAGGTGGAAGGCGTGAAATCAACTGGCGCTAGCACTCTGCAGCAGTATCGCTTTGGAGTTCTACCACAGGTAACACCTGTACTGTTGTCACTCGTTTTATACTTCTTTGAATCCAATACGCGCAGCGCAACGATTATAGGTGCGATTACTGGCGGCGGCATTGGTCTTATGCTTACTCAAGCAATGATCACCCAAAAAGATTGGGAGGAAGTGAGTTATTATATAATTCTTATCATACTTATGGTGATGGCTATGGATTGGTTGTCAGGGCAGTTGCGAGCACGTTTAATTAAGGGTGGTGAGAGCCACGAAATAAAATAATGGCAAAACTTAAATCAGATGATGTTTTTTTGCACGCAGATGTCGAATGTCAAAATTCAAACTTTGGAAAATACTGCGAAATTGGTAAAGGTTCACGAATTCTGAACGTCACGATGGGTGATTATTCGTATTGCGATCGTTATGCCGATATTGCAAACGCTTGGATTGGCAAGTTCGCCAATATCGCAAGCTTCGTGCGGATCGGGGCAACAGATCATCCCATGGATCGCGCGAGTATGCACCATTTTCTGTACCGTTCACCCGATTATTGGGACGATGTGGAAATCGATCAGGATTGGTTTGAAAAGCGAGCATCGCGTCGTGTTACGATTGGCCACGACACATGGATCGGTCATAATGCGCAGATTAAACCAGAGATCACAATTGGACACGGTGCAATCGTTGCATCTGGCGCAATTGTTACAAAAGATGTCGCACCCTTCACGATTGTGGCAGGTGTGCCTGCGACACCGATGAGAGAACGCTTTGATCGAAAAATTACTGAACGCCTAATCGCTTTGAGCTGGTGGAATTGGTCCCACGACCAGCTACGCTTGGCACTTGATGATTTTCGGAGTCTGCCAATCAGCGCATTTTTGGAAAAATACGAATAAGTTTCATTCTGCTGCGACTGACATTTTAGGAATAGGTGCTTCAAATAAGCGGTTGGCGGCCTCACCTGCAGCATAGGCGATCCGACCTCCACACATGGTTACCTCAATCTGTAGGGTTTCTTTATTCATAATCACTAAGTCGGCGTGCATTCCGTAATCAAGACTGCCTATAGATGCTTTACCCATGATTGATGCTGGATTTTTTGAAATTAAGTTCCATGCTTTTGGAAACGACAATTCCCCAGTTTGCCATAACTTTAAGGCGGCCTGTGATAACGCAGGGTAATAATAATCTGACACTAAGGCATCGCATAAATCAGCGCGCACCAAATCAATCGCAGATATGTTGCCAGATTGTGATCCCCCACGGACGATGTTTGGAGCCCCCATTAAAACTGGATTGCTTATTTGTTTTGCTGTTTTTGCAGCTTCAAGTGTTGTAGGGAATTCACATATTTTAGCGCCCAGCAGCGCATAGTATTCGCGCATGTCTGAACTCGCATCATCATGTGACCCGTATCGAATGTTCATATCATCAAAAGCTGAGGAAAGGCGTACTAAGTGGTCGTGCACAAGTGACTCTTGTGCCTCAGCAGTACGAATGCAGGCTAGATGCTCGTCAGATGTTTTTCCCACTTGTGCCGCCCACGCACCAAATGCATCCATATCTCGTACAATGATGTCCTGCGCTTCTGGTAAGTGATTATTAAAGATTACGTAGTCGATTTTAAATTCTTCGAGGCACGCGATCAGTTCGTCATATGTTTCTGTGGTATGGGTTTCGCATCGCAACTGGATGCGCATATTTGTTCTGGCGTCTCTGCGATAAGCATGTAACGCGCTAGCAAATTTTATTGCATGCTCGGGGCTGCGCCGTCCGCCTTCCCAAGACCAACTATGCGCCATCCATGCGGTTGTTACACCATTGGCAGCCAACTCAACATCAACTCCGCGCAGGGCCGAGCGAATATCGAATGGTGCTTTGGGTCTCGGTGCGATATGTCGTTCAAACGCATCTCCATGTAAATCGATTATTCCAGGTAAAATGAAATAACCACTCATATCTACTGCAGTGAAGGGCCCTTTAGAAATACATCCGTCTTCAATTGAAATTGAGCGATCTTGTAATTCGTTATCTTTTAGTACTGTGGCGTTTATGAACCGAAGCGACATGGAAGACCTGCGTTACTGATTTTTTGCAGGATAATGAATTTCTGTATCACTGATGTGACATTAGGCTTCGTAACTTAGGGTGACATGTTTTCCAGAAAAATAAGTGCGGCCAAATTCAATCGGTGTGCCAGATTTATCTGTGTTGAGCGAAGTTGTGCACAGTAAAGGATCGTTTGGTTTAATGCGTAGGTGATTTGCCTGTAAACTACTTGCTGCAACTGCACTCACATATGTTGTGGCTCGAATATAGTCGTTAACGCCACACTTCTTCAAAGCTTGTGTGACGGATTGTAAATCCTCAATGTATTCATCCAAAGCTGGAAATCTTTTTGAGCAAAATACCGAATGAAACAGTGCGATGGGTTCGTCATCAGCGAATGAAATGCCTTCATAGTGGTGAACTTTTGAATTCTTTTTAATTTTTAGAGAGCTTGCTTCTTCATGTGTTGCTAGGCGTTGTGAGAGTGATAATTTTTGACGCGATGGCGTGCGACCTGCGTCCAATAAATTTTGACTAAAACGCACGCGTTCACCCATTGAATAGATGGTGGGCTTTTGCATTACGAAGACGCCACTCCCTCGTTTTGACCAAATCAAACTTTTCTCTGCAAGATGGGATAGTGCTTTTCTAATCGTATGACGATTGACGCCATAGCGTTGGGACAGCATGCTTTCCGTTGGCAATCGGCTCCCTCTTGCTAACGAGCCCGCAACAATTTCTTTTTCAAGGTCTGAAGCTATGCCCTGCCAAAGCGTCTGATTTTTCATGTCATAAAAACTTCACTTTATTCATTTTACGAAAACGAGTAACCATATGGATAAGATTTGTCTAGTTGTATATAGGTGATCCAAAGTGAAAATTGATAGAAAAACTTGGATGTCAACGCTCTCTAAAGCGCGAGCTTGTGATGTGGAAAATTTTTGGAAGAACTTAACCAACCATCCGCAATTTAAACTATTGCGTGCACCAGAAATTGGCGGAGTGATGGTGAGGGGACGCATGGGCGCTAAAGGTGATGCATTTAACCTAGGTGAAATGACAGTTACGCGTTGTTCGGTTCAGTTAGATACAGGTGAAGTCGGCCACAGTTATGTTCAAGGTCGTGATCGAGGCCATGCAGAGCGCGCGGCAATAATTGATGCATTGTTGCAAGGGCCTCGATACGAAGAAGTATTCAGCACAATTATTTTGCCACTATCAAAACTACATAGCGACCGCATAGATCTGCGTTCCCGAAAAGCTGCGGCTACAAAAGTCGACTTTTTTACCATGGTGAGGGGGGAAGACTCATGAATGCGCACGCTTTTGAAGGGGGATTTGCAAACCCACCACAAGATGGTGCGTTTGCATTTCGCGCTATCATGAATGCTATTGCGAAACCGGGTACTATTTTCACTATCCAAGGAGGGGTCCCGCCTACAGGTCTATCTACCGCTGCTGGTAGCGTGATATTAACCTTGTGTGATCCAGAAACGCCAATCGCATTAATGCAGTCCGCAGATAATGAAGAAGTTCGTAATTGGATAACATTTCACACAGGCGCACCAATTGTTTCTGCAGCTGACGCACATTTTGCCGTAGGTGCATGGACAGAAATGATGCCATTGAAGCAGTTCCGACAAGGAACTCCAGAATTCCCCGACAGATCGGCTACTTTGATTATTGAATGTGATAAACTTGAGCAATCTGGAGCCTTTTTGCGTGGCCCGGGAATAAAAGATACAAATCGCTTTTTATTACCAAATTTAGAAGCATTACAGCGAAATTCTGATTTATTTCCGCTGGGCGTGGATTTCTTATTTTGCGCAGGTTCGCAAGTTGCAGGTTTACCACGAACAACCAAGGTAAGTGAGGTATAGCCCATGTATGTTGCTGTAAAAGGTGGTGAAAAAGCTATTGATAATGCACATGCATGGCTTAGCGAAGAACGTCGAGGCGACTTGGCGATTGAGGAACTTTCCAGTGATCAAATTAAGGAACAGCTTAGTCTCGCAGTAAATCGAGTAATGGCAGAAGGTTCACTCTACGATCCTGATCTTGCGGCTTTGGCAATCAAACAATCGCGGGGCGATTTAATCGAGGCAATATTTTTGTTGCGTGCGTATCGGACGACTCTACCTCGGTTTGGGTGTAGTAACGCAGTCGATACGGATAGAATGACCTGCATTCGGCGTATTTCTGCGACATTCAAGGACGCACCAGGTGGTCAAGTGCTTGGACCAACGTTTGATTACACGCACCGGCTCCTCGACTTTAAACTAGCTGCTGATGGTGAGATCACAGATGTACCCATTGCCACTGAACCTCTTTCCAGTGAAATACCTCATATAACGAGCTTTCTGAACAATGAAGGATTGATACAGCAGGAAACAAATACGCAATCTGAACCACAAGATTTAACGCGTGAGCCACTTGAATTGCCTGCCAGTCGTGCTTTGCGCTTGCAATCACTTACGAGAGGAGATGAGGGTTTCATCCTTGGAATGGCGTACTCAACACAGCGAGGCTATGCACGAAATCACGCGTTCGTCGGCGAGTTAAGGATTGGTAAAGTATCTGTGGAATTGGATATTCCGGAGCTCGGGTTCTCAATAGATATTGGTGAAATAGAAGTAACCGAATGTGAAACCGTTAACCAATTTGCAGGGTCAAAAACGGAACCTCCTCAGTTTACACGTGGTTATGGATTGGTTTTTGGGCAATCAGAAAGAAAATCGATTGCTATGGCATTGGTAGATCGGGCTTTACGATGGCGTGAGCTTGGCGAAGATAATTTGGGTGCACCCGCGCAAGACGAGGAATTTGTGCTTTATCACTCTGACAACATACAGGCCACCGGATTTCTTGAGCATATAAAGCTGCCACATTACGTCGATTTTCAATCAGAACTCGAGCTCATTCGTAAGCTCAGACGTGAAGCAGAAGGCTTTACGCAGTCCCAGGAGGCCGCGGAATGAACGAGTATAATTTCGCATATCTTGATGAACAAACAAAACGAATGATCCGACGGGCTATCTTAAAAGGTTTGGCTATACCAGGTTATCAAGTCCCGTTTGCAAGTCGTGAGATGCCAATGCCTTACGGTTGGGGAACAGGGGGCGTGCAAGTCTCAGCGGCTACATTAACTCCAAAAGACACCCTGAAAGTGATTGACCAAGGCGCCGATGATACCACGAATGCAATTTCAATTCGTAAGTTTTTCCAGAAGACCGCCAATGTAGAAGTCACTGAGGTCACAAAAGATGCAACGGTAATTCAAACGCGTCACCGCGTTCCTGAAACAGATTTGTCTGATGAACAAATTTTAGTCTATCAAGTTCCGATCCCTGAACCACTGCGTTTCTTGGAGCCTTCTGAACCAGAGACCCGCAAAATGCATGCCTTGGAGGAATATGGGTTGATGCATGTCAAACTGTACGAAGACATCAGTAAGCACGGAGCAATTGCCACATCGTATGCGTATCCTGTTAAGGTTGAAGGTCGCTATGTCATGGACCCTTCGCCAATTCCTAAGTTTGATAATCCAAAAATGGAGATGTCAGCTATACAGTTATTTGGCGCGGGCCGTGAGCAACGCATCTATGCACTGCCCCCTTATACCAAGGTCGTATCTTTAGATTTTGAAGATTATCCCTTTGAGGCAAGCAAAGCTGAGCATTCATGTGAACTGTGTGGATCTCACAACAGTTACTTAGATGAGGTCATAGTCGACGATACTGGTGGACGCATATTTGTATGCTCGGATACCGACTATTGCTCATCGCAACAGAAAATAATCAAGGAAGCAGTATGATGTCAGATCGTCCACTACTAGATGTCCGAAGCGTTACAAAAATGTATGGCTCTCGGATTGGCTGCTCAAGCGTTAGTTTCGATCTATGGCCTGGAGAGGTCATGGGCATCGTGGGAGAAAGTGGCTCGGGAAAATCAACGCTCCTGAATTGTCTGGCAGGTCACATAGAAGTTGATCAAGGTCAGGTATTCTTCGACACGCGAAGTGAAGGTATGAAAGACACTTTGCTGATGAGTGAACCTGAGCGAAGAATGTTATCTAGAACAGATTGGGCCTTTGTTCATCAACATGCACGCGATGGCTTACGCATGAGTGTCAGCGCTGGAGGGAATGTTGGTGAGCGTCTTATGGCTGTTGGGGCGCGTCACTACGGAAATATTCGCAATGAAGCGATAGATTGGCTTGGACGAGTCGAAATTCACCACAGCAGA